>NZ_RZOJ01000545.1:0-3251 GCF_003998845.1 Mesorhizobium sp. M4A.F.Ca.ET.022.05.2.1
GTTCCGGATCGCCGACCGCGTCGCCGTCATGCGCGACGGCCGCATGGTCGCGGTTAAGCCAGTGGTCGAGACCACGCCGCAAGAACTGGTCGACCTGATCGTCGGCCGGCCGGCGCACCAGATGTTCGCCAAGTCGCAATGGCAGGACGGGCCGGAGCGGCTCAAGGTCGAAAACCTCGTTTGCGGCAACGTCGGCCCGGTCACCTTCGAGGCGCGCTCCGGCGAATTGCTCGGGCTGGTCGGCCTGCGCGGCGCCGGACAGGAAGCCGTCGGCCGCGCGCTGTTCGGCGCCGAGCGTTTCGAGGGAACGGTCTCGCTCGACGGCAAGCGCCTCGACCTGTCTTCGGTCGGTGCCGCCCTTGCCGCCGGCGTCGGCCTCATCGCGCGCGACCGCACCGAGGAATCGGTCGCGCTGTCGCTTTCCGTGCGCGAGAATATGTATCTCAATCCGTCGGCGGTCGGTCGTGGACTATTCTCCTTCATGAAGCCGGCGCGGGAGAGCGAGTTGACGCAGGAACTCGGCGCGCGGCTGGGGCTGAGACCCAACGATCCGCATCTGCCGATCGAGGCGCTTTCAGGCGGCAACCAGCAGAAGGTGGTCGTCGGCCGCTGGCTGGCGACGGGCCGCAAGCTGCTGATCGCCGAGGACCCGACGGCCGGCGTCGATGTCGGCGCCAAGGCCGAGATCTACCGCCTGATCGCGGCGGCCGTCGAAGCCGGGCTGGCGGTCATCGTCGTCTCCACCGATTTCGAGGAGGTCGCCCATATCTGCCATCGCGCCCTCGTCTTCTCGCATAACCGCATCGTACGCGAACTTGCCGGCGATGCCTTGACGACGGCTGCGCTCATCCGCGCCGCCTCCGTGTCCGAAGCCGCCTAGAGCCGGATGATTTCAGGTCCAATCGACCTGAAATTTGAATCCGGTTCTAAATCAAAGAGATAGAGCATGATGTCGTCCGAAAACCGCCTCACACTTTTCGGCATCATGCTCTAGGAGGACCCCCATGAATTCGATCAAATCGACGGCGCTGGAGCCGACCCGGTCGGAACTTTCCGGGCTGAGCCTCGGCCAGAAGGCTTCGCGCTACCTGCCGGTCTACGGCCTGCCGATCCTGACGCTGCTGCTCATCGTGCTGTTCTCGTTGCTGCTGCCGCGGACGTTCCCGACGCTGCTCAATTTGCGCTCGATCATCTCCGACAAGGCGATCATCGCGATGCTGTCGCTTGCGGCGATGATCCCCATGGCCTCGGGCCGCATCGACCTTACGGTGGGCTACGGCATCGTGCTGTGGCACATCCTGGCCATCAGCCTGCAAACGGCCTTTGGCATCCCTTGGCCGATCGCGGTGCTGATCGTCATCCTGCTCGGCGTGCTCACCGGCTTCATCAATGGCTGGCTGGTCGAGGTGGCGCGCATCGATTCCTTCATCGCCACGCTCGGCACCGGTACCGTGCTCTATGCTTTGGCCATGTGGTACACCGGCGGCCGGCAGGTCGTCGGCGTGCTTCCCGACGGCTTCCTCTCCCTCAACGGCACGATGCTGTTCGGCCTGCCGATCACCGGCTACTACGTGGTCGTCCTGGCGCTGGCGATGTGGCTCGTGCTCGAATACCTGCCGATCGGCCGCTACCTCTACGCCATCGGCGCCAATCCGAAGGCCGCCGCGCTCAACGGCATCCCGGTGCAGAAATTCGTCGTGGGCGCCTTCGTCGCCTCCGGCGCGCTCACCGCGCTCGGCGGCGTGCTGCTCGCCTCGAAGCTGAGGATCGGCCAGGCCAGCGTCGGTCTCGAATATCTGCTGCCGGCGCTGGTCGGCGCCTTCCTCGGATCGACCACCATCAAGCCCGGCCGCGTCAATGTCTGGGGCACGATCATCGGCGTCGTCATCCTCGCCGTCGGCATTTCCGGCATCCAGCAGTTCGGCGGCTCGTTCTGGGTCGAGCCGCTGTTCAACGGCGTCACCCTGCTCGTCGCGATCGGCATTGCCGGCTACGCGCAGCGCCGCCGCGGCGCCGTGGTGCCGCCCGCCGCCACTCAACCAGCCACCAGCCAACGAACAACGACAACCAACAATGCTTAATGGGAGAAACAGCATGCATCGCAGAACAGTCCTTCAGCTTGGCGTCGCCTGCCTGGCGCTCGGCATCGCCTCGACCGCGCTCGCCGATCCGATGGCCGACGCCAAGGCCGTCGTCGACAAATACGCCAGCAAGGTCGAGAAATGGGACGGGCCGATGACAGGGCCTAAGGGGGCCGCGGGCAAGACGATCGTCGTGCTTGGCGCCGACATGAAGAACGGCGGCATTCTCGGCGTCACCAAGGGCGTCGAGGAAGCGGCGGCGGCACTTGGCTGGACGGTCAAGACGCTTGACGGCGCCGGCTCCATCGGCGGCCGCACGGCGGCCTTTGGCCAGGCGCTGGCGCTCAATCCGGACGGCATCATCATCAACGGCTTCGACGCCGTCGAGCAAAAGCCGGCGATGGAGCAGGCCAAGGCCGCCAAGATCCCGATGGCGGCATGGCATGCAGCACCGACGGTCGGCCCGATCGACGACCTCGGTATCATCGCCAACGTCTCGACCGATCCGATGGAAGTCTCCAAGGCGGCCGCCGACTGGGCCTTTGTCGATGCCAAGGGCAAGCCCGGCGTCATTATCTTCACCGATTCCACCTATCAGATCGCCATCGCCAAGGCGGACCGGATGAAGAAGGAGATCGAAGATCTCGGCGGCAAGGTGCTCGAATATGTCGACACGCCGATCGCCGAGACCTCGCAGCGCATGCCGCAGCTCACCACGTCGCTGCTGCAGAAGTACGGCGATGAATGGACCCATTCGCTGGCGATCAACGACCTCTATTTCGACTTCATGGGGCCGTCGCTGGCGGCGGCCGGCAAGTCCGGCACCGACGCGCCGATCAACGTGGCGGCCGGCGACGGTTCGGAATCGGCCTACCAGCGCATCCGCTCCAGCCAGTTTCAGAAGGTGACGGTGGCGGAACCGCTGAACCTGCAGGGCTGGCAGCTGGTCGACGAGCTCAACCGCGCCATGGCCGGCGAGAAATGGTCGGGCTACATCTCGCCGCTGCACGTAGTGACCTCGGACAATGTCGAGTTCGACGGTGGCCCGGACAACCGCTTCGACCCTGGCAACGGCTACCGCGACGAATACAAGAAGATCTGGGGCAAATAGGCTTCGGCAGCATCTGTCGGAACAGCCAACGGCCGGCGGTCATCCTGCCGGCCGTTGGT
>NZ_RZOJ01000546.1:0-3249 GCF_003998845.1 Mesorhizobium sp. M4A.F.Ca.ET.022.05.2.1
GCATGATCATGAGCGAGCCCTATGGCGTGGTCGGCGCGATCACCCCCTGGAATTTTCCCATCTCGATGGCCGGATGGAAGCTTGGTCCGGCGCTGGCCGCGGGCAATGCGGTCGTGCTGAAGCCGTCGGAAATGACACCCTTTTCGGTTGTCTGTATGGCGCAACTCGCCATAAGGGCGGGTCTGCCGGCAGGGCTGATAAACGTGGTGCTGGGAGACGGTCCGACGACCGGAACGGCGCTGACCGGGCATCCCGAGATCGCCAAGGTCAGCTTCACCGGCTCGACCCGCGCCGGCTCGGCCATCATGGAGAACGTCGCTCGCACCGGCGTCAAGCCGATGACCCTGGAGCTCGGCGGCAAGAGCCCGCAGATCGTTTTTGCCGACGCCAACCTCGACAAGGCGGCGACGGCGATCGCCGGCAGCGTCACCTTCAACGCTGGCCAGGCCTGCGTCGCCGGCACGCGGCTGATCGTCGAGAAGAGCGTGGCCGACAGGCTGACGACCGCGATCCTGGTGAAGATGAAGGCGGTGTGGCCCGGCCCGACCTGGGACGAGGCGACGCATTATTCGCCGATCATCTCGGAGCGGCAACGAGGGCGTGTCGACAGCATCGTGCAGGCTGCGGTCAAGGCCGGCGGCGAATGCCTGACCGGCGGCGCCGCCATGGACAGCCCCGGCTATTTCTACGAGCCGACGCTGATCGCTGATGTCGATCAGGTCAATCCCGCGATCGTCGAGGAGATCTTCGGCCCGGTGCTCACAGTGCAGACCTTCGAGACCGAGGACGAGGCGTTGGCGCTATCCTCCCATCCGACCTACGGACTCGCTTCCGGCCTTTTCACTTCCGACCTGTCGCGTACGATCCGTCTGGCGCGCAAGCTCGAAGCGGGCACGGTCTGGGTCAACCGCTACAGCCGCTCGCGCGACCACATTCTGCCGACCGGCGGCTACAAGCGCTCCGGCATCGGCAAGGACCTTGGCCGCGACGCCTATCTCGCCAACCGCAGGACCAAGAGCGTCCTGGTCAGCCTGTGAAGGGATGCCGATGAAATCCTACTCGATCGCCCTGATACCCGGTGACGGCATCGGCCGCGATGTCACCGCCGCCGCCTGGACGGTGCTGGAGACTGCGGCCAAACAGGACGGCGTTGCCCTGACGGGCACCGAGTTCCCCTGGTCCTGCCGCTTCTACAAGGAAACCGGCCGCATGATGCCCGAGGACGGCATCGAGACCTTGCGCGGCTTCGACGCCATCCTTCTCGGTGCGGTCGGCTGGCCGGCGGAGGTGCCGGATTCGGTCTCGTTGCACGGCCTGCTGCTGCCGATCCGCAAGGCATTCGTGCAATACGCCAACATCCGGCCACACCGCCTGCTGCCTGGGGTCAAGGGACCGCTGCGAGCGGAGAGCTTCGACATCCTGTGTATCCGCGAGAACACCGAGGGCGAATATTCCGGCGCCGGCGGGCGCGTGCACCAGGGCACTTTGGACGAGGTTGCGGTGGAGACATCGATCTTCACCCGCGCCGGCGTCGAGCGCATCCTGCGCTTCGGCTTCGAGCAGGCGCGATCACGGCGGGGCAAGCTTGCTTCCGTCACCAAGTCCAACGCGCAGAAATACTCGATGGTGTTCTGGGACGAGGTCACCCGCAAGCTTGCGGGGGATTATCCGGACGTCGAGGTGACCAGCTATCATGTCGATGCGCTCGCGGCGCGCATGATCATGGCGCCGGAGAGCCTCGACGTGCTCGTCGCTTCCAACCTGTTCGGCGACATCCTGACCGACATCGGCGCGGCGATCCAGGGCGGGCTCGGCTATGCCGCCTCCGCCAACATCAATCCCGACCGTTCGGCGCCGTCGATGTTCGAGCCGGTGCACGGCTCGGCGCCCGACATCGCCCATCTCGGCATCGCCAACCCGATCGCCACCATCTGGTCCGGCGCCATGATGCTCGATCATCTCGGCGAAAAGGCTGCCGCCGGCCGCATGATGAAGGCGCTCGAGGCGACAACCGCGCGAGGCATTGGAACCACCCCCGGCAAGGATCGCACACAAGCCATCACCGCTGCCGTCGTCGCGGCGCTCACCTGATTGCAAGGTCGTTTTCGATGAGAAACCTGAAAGACAAAAGCCTCTTCCGCGAAGCCGGTTTGATCGGCGGCGAATGGGTCATCGCCGACTCCGGCAAGACGGTCGATGTCATCGATCCGGCGACCCAGGCCGCGATCGGCACCGTGCCCGACATGGCCGCTCCGGAGACCCGCGCGGCCATAGACGCCGCGGCTGCTGCCGATGGGGATTGGAAGAAGAAAACCAACGCCGAGCGCGCTGCCCTCCTGGAGGCCTGGCATGGGCTGATGCTGGCGCATCTGGACGATCTTGCGCTGATCCTGACGACGGAACAGGGCAAGCCGCTGGACGAGGCCAAAGGCGAGATCCGCTACGGCGCCTCCTTCGTCAAATGGTTCGCCGAGGAAGCACGCCGCATCAACGGCCACACCATCCCGTCGCCGACGAAAGACCGCCGCATCATCGTGCTGAAGGAACCGGTCGGCGTGTGCGGCATCATCACGCCGTGGAATTTTCCCAATGCGATGATCACCCGCAAGGTCGCGCCGGCGTTGGCCGCAGGCTGCACGGTGGTCATCAAGCCGTCAGAATTCACGCCCTATTCGGCGCTGGCGCTCGGCGTGCTTGCCGAGCGGGCGGGCATTCCCGCCGGGGTCATCAACATCGTCACCGGCATGCCGGCCGAGATCGGCAACGAGATCATGGCGAACGAGACGGTGCGCAAGATCTCCTTCACCGGCTCGACGCGGGTCGGCTCGCTGCTGATGCGCGGCGCGGCCGACAGCGTGAAACGGCTCAGCCTGGAGCTCGGCGGCAATGCCCCCTTCATCGTCTTCGACGACGCCGACCTCGACCTCGCCGTTGAGGGCGCACTCGTCTCGAAGTTCCGCAATGGCGGCCAGACCTGCGTTTGCGCCAACCGCATCATCGTCCAGGCCGGTGTCTACGAGACCTTCGCCGCCAAGCTCTCCGCCCGCGTCAACGCCATGAAGGTCGGGCCGGGCACCGAACCCGGCATCGCCATCGGACCGATGATCAACATGGCGGCGGTCGAGAAGATCAACCGTCACGTCGAGGACGCGCTAGCCAAGGGTGCGGCGATCATCACCGAAAAGCCCGCGCTACCGGCCGGTCACCAGTATGTCGCGCCACTGGTGCTGAGCGGCGCCACGAAAGACA
>NZ_RZOJ01000547.1:0-3246 GCF_003998845.1 Mesorhizobium sp. M4A.F.Ca.ET.022.05.2.1
GCCTTCGACGCCGAGGACGTCAAATATTCGCTCGGGCTGCATCTCGGCGAGAAGACCAAGTCGAAGGCGAAGGGCCTGGTCGCCGACATTGCCGATGTGCGGGCGGCCTCGCCGAGGCAGGTCGAGATTCTGCTCAAGTCGCCCAATCCCGACATGGATTATGTGCTGTCGGACCTGCATTTCGCCATGGTCCCGGCGGGCTTCGCGGACTGGGCGAAGCCGGTCGGCACCGGGCCGTTCAAGCTCACCGCCTTCCAGCCGGGCGTGCGGGCGACGGCCAGCCGCAACGAAGCCTACTGGAGAAGCGACCGCGGCCATGTCGACACGGTCGAGACCGTGGTGATCAACGACATGACGGCCCGCGTCTCGGCGCTGCAGGGCGGCTCGGTCCACATCATCAACGGCGTCGACTACAAGATCGCGCCGCTGCTCAAGAAGGATCCCCGCGCCTATCTGGTGGTCACCGAAGGCAAGCAGCATTTCTCGCTGCCGATGGACGCGACCAAGGAGCCGTTCAACAACCCCGACATCGTGCTGGCGCTGAAGCACGCGCTCGACCGCAAGCAGATGGTCGATCTTTTGATGGCCGGCTATGGCCGCGTCGGCAACGACCATCCGATCGCCGCCAGCGATCCGAATTTCAACCCGAACATCGAACAGCGCGCCTACGATCCGGACAAGGCTCGCTTCCACCTCAAGAAGGCCGGCAAGAGCGAGCTGACGCTCGAACTGCACGCCGCCCCGGTGGCGTTCGAGCAGGCGGTCAGCACGGCCGAGCTCTTCGCCCAGTCGGCCAAGCCCGCCGGCATCACCGTCGGCGTCAAGCGCGAGCCCGACGACGGCTATTGGGCGGAGGTGTGGATGAAGAAGCCCTGGGTCGCGTCCTTCTGGGCCGGACGGCCGTCGGCCAGCATGATGTTCTCCTCGGTCTATGCGTCAGGCGCGCCGTGGAACGAGACCCACTGGAAGAACGAGGACTTCGACCGCAAGCTCGCCGAGTCGCGCTCGTTCGCCGATCCGGCCAAGCGCCGCGAGGTCTATTTCGAGCTGCAGCAGACGATCCATGATACCTGCCCCACCATCATCCCGGCCTTCGCCAGCTGGGTCGACGCGGCGCGCGCGGAGGTCAAGGGCTTCACCCCAAATCCCAACTTCCTGCTCAGCGACCATCGGGTGGCAGAGCGCGTCTGGCTGGAGGCGTGAACGCGCCAGGCCAGGGGCAGGCCGGAGGGAACGTTTCGGCCCGCCGCGCGTTGTTGTCATCGGGGTGATGGCCGGCCATTTCCGCCGGCCATTGCATTTGGATGGCAAGGGGATGTCCAAGGTCGAGACCATCAAGCCCGTCGAGGCGGCGGCAGCGCCGCGGGCCTCGGATGCGTTCGCGCTGAAGCTCACCTCGTCCGAACTGGCGACGACCATGTCGCATTTCCACCGCGCCGAGATCGCCCGCATGGCCGGCTGGCGCGACCGGCTCGACCGGACGAGCAACTGGGCGATCACCGTCGCCGCCGCCATGCTTTCGGTCTCGCTGTCGACGCCGAGCTCGCATCACGGCGTGCTGCTGTTCGCCATGCTGCTGATCACGCTGCTCTTGTGGATCGAAGCGCGGCGCTACCGCTTCTTCGACGTCTACCGCGCGCGGGTGCGCCAGTTCGAGCGCTATTATTTCGCGCAGATCTTCTCGCCGCAGCCCGACTTCGCCTCCAACTGGCTGGCGATCGTCGGCGAAGGCCTGCGCTCGCCGCGCTTCCTGATCTCGCAGCGCGCGGCGCTGGTCCGCCGGCTGCGCCGCAACTACATCTTCATGTACACGATCCTGATGCTGGCCTGGGTGCTGAAGATCACGACGCCCAGCCTGCAGCGCGAAGGTTCGCCGATCGGCTTCGGCGCCTCGTTCCTCGACGCGATGCGGGTGGCCGCGCTCGGCCCGGTGCCCGGCATCGTTGTCGCGTCCATTGTGGCGCTGTTCTATGTCGGCCTGCTCGCCGCCGCCTTCCTGGTCAACAGCGAGGAAGGCGAGCTTTCGCATGGCACCGTGCATGTCTGAACCGCAATCTGAGGCAATCCAGCCGCTGCTTTCGAAGAAAGCAGGCGCCCGCCCAATGCCTTGGCGGGATAACCTCCGAGCGGGCCACCGTTAGCACGTTGATAAGCAATTGGTAATAAAAGGTCATGGATGAGAGATCGACCTCAATCCGCGAACAGAAAAGCGCCGTCACCGGCAGGGCCTTGCCGTGCGCATTAGGAGCCAGATCATCCTGAGCATGGTCGGCGCCGCGGCGCTGATCGGATTGGTCGGCGGCGTCGCGGTCTTCACGCAGATGGCGGCGACCAAATATCTCGGGCTGACCGAAGCGACCAATGTCGCGCGCGAGCTGGCCGACACCATAGTCTTCGAACCGTCCGCGGGGACGCCTTCGCTGCTCGAGCAGCCCGAGGTGCTCAAGCAGTTCCTGGAGCAGCACCATCGGCGCTCGCGGCGGGATTTCATCGTCGTCGACCGCAACAAGGGAATCGTCGCCCATGCCGCCGACGAGGAGCACAAGGCCGGCGAAAAATTCGACCACGACCCCGGCAACGAGGTCGGCCGGACGCTGCAGGACGGCGTCCCGCGCAGGTTCATCGACCCGGAGGAAGTGAACGCCATCCTGGCCGTTCCGATAGAACAGGGCGAGGACACGATCGTCGGCGCCGTGCTGCTGGAATATGATGCGGTGCTGCATGCCGCCGAGCAGCGCACCAACAGCCTGCTGTGGATGGTCGGCCTCAGCACCGCCGCCGCCATACTGGTCGCGGCTGGCTTCGCCTGGGTGCTGCTCCGCCGTTTCGGCGCCGGGCTCTCGGACATGATGAACGGCATGCAGGCGCTGGCGCAGGGCGACGTCTTGACGCGCATCCGCCACGTCCGCAAGGACGAATTCGGACAACTGGCCGACGGCTTCAACACGATGGCCGACCAGCTCGCGTCGGCGCGGGCGCATATCGAGGACATCGTCGAGACGGCGGCCGAGGGCATCGCGGTGCTCGACGGCGACGGCCGCATCGCCAGCGTCAATCCCGCCGCCACGACGATGATCGGCCGGCGCGCCGACAAGATCGTCGGCCTGCAATGGGACGCGGCGCTGAAGCTGCAAGACCCGAGAGGCGGCGACTTCGCCAGCGGAACGTCGCCCGTCGAGATGGCTTTGGCCACCGGACGCCAGCACCAGGGCGAAGTCCGGCTGACCAGGTCGGACGGCTCGCAAT
>NZ_RZOJ01000548.1:0-3240 GCF_003998845.1 Mesorhizobium sp. M4A.F.Ca.ET.022.05.2.1
GATAGGTTACGGTTTCCGCCGAAGGCGGATTCGGCGCGTCGAGCACCGCCCGGCATTCCTTCGGCAGGTTGGCCATCGTCATGATATCGCGCGCCTTCGGCGCGTCCGGATTCTTGTTGGGGCGCCACGGCTCCGCGGTGAACCACCATGCCAGCGGCTTGCCGCAGCCGTCATCGGCCGGCGTTGCTTCCTGCGCCTTGCAGCCGCGCGAGCCCGGCTGGCAGCCGATGCGCATGTGAAAATGATAGTCGTGGCCCCAGAACGGCCGGATCTTGCGCAGCCAGGAACGGTCGCCCTTCACCGTGTCGCACAGCTTCTTCTTGATGCCTGGATTGACCAGAATGCGCTCGACCTCAGGGTAGCTCGCCGCGCGCTTCAACAGTTGCGTGTGTCGCGTCGTCCACAGCGCGTCCTTCACCAGATGGGTCTTCTCGTCGACCATCAGGGTGGCGCTCATCGATTCGCGCTGCGCCATCGACAGCGGCCGGCTGGGCATCGGCGTCAGCCAGATGTCGGCGTCGAGGCCGATCTGGTGCGAGGCGTGGCCGGTCAGCATCGGTCCGCCGCGCGGCTGCGAGATGTCGCCGATCAGAAGGCCGGGCCAGCCGTCGGCATGCGCGTCGCGGGCCAGCTTCTCGATCAGCGCGATCATCGCCGGATGGCCCCAGCGGCGATTGCGCGAGGGGCGCATCACTTCCCAGCTCGGTCCGTCCATGGGGATGGCGACGCCGCCGGCGAAGCAGCCCTTGGAATAGAAGCCGAAGGATTGCGCCGCCGCCACGGCCGGCAGCTTCTTGGCGCCGAACAGGTCTTTTGCGCGCGGCTCGGCCGTCAGCGCGCCCGCCGCCAGCCCGGCCAGCGCAAGGATGGCCAGCGCCGCCGTCAGGAATGGCCGTCTGACGGGCAATGATCGCATCGAGGTCACCATGAAGCCGCATCCCTCTCCTGTCGCGCCGCCCGAGCCTCGAGAGCGGCGATGGCGCGAATCATATCACGCCCGGCGCCGCGCTTTAATCAGGAACGCTTCATCGGGCTGCGCGGCTCGCCCTCGCGCCAGCTGCCGTCGGCCCACATATGGTCGAGGGCCGCGCGGTAGTTTGGCAAGGCAAAGTGATAGCCCGCCGCCTTGATCGCGGCGTTGGAGACGCGCTTGTTCTCGCCATAGAAGGAGCGCGCCATCGGCGAAAGCTCGGCGGTCTCGAAGGCAATTTCCGGTGGCGGATCGACGCCCATCAACCCTGCGGCATAGGCGACGACATCCTGCGGCGGCGCCGGCTCGTCGTCGGTGACGTTGAAGATGCCGCCGAGATTCTTCCCGGCCAGATGCCAGAGCGCGCCGGCGATGTCGTCGCAATGGATGCGGTTGAACACCTGGCCGGGCTTGACCAGCCGCCGCGCGGTGCCATCAGCCAGATTGACCAGCGCGTTGCGACCCGGACCGTAGATGCCGGACAGGCGCAGGATCGCCACTGGCCGGCCGGTCTCCTCGCCGAGCCGCAGCCAGGCCTGCTCGGCCGCCACCCGCATCACCGAGCGTTTCGACACCGGCCGGCATTCGGCCCGCTCGTCCACCCAGCCGCCGCCATGGTCGCCATAGACGCCGACGGTGGAGAGATAGGCGATCCATTGCAGCGCCGGCATGGCTGCGATCGCCTCCCGCGCGGCGCCGAGCACCGGATCGCCGGCCTCTTCCGGCGCCACCGAGACGATGAGGTGGGTGGTCGTCTTCAGGGCCTCGCCGATCTCAGCCGTCAGCGCGCCGTCGAAGCGCATCGGCGCGATGCCGACCTGGCTGAGCGCCGCGAACTTCTCCAGCGAGCGCGTCGTGCCGTAAATCGTTGCCGCATCCCGGTTGGCGCGGGCGAAGGCCTTGCCGGAATAGCCGGCGCCAAAGACGAGGAACTGCTTTTCACTCATGCATGCACCTTTGCTGGCAGCGCCGACAGCCATTCGTCGCGCACTGTCATGTCATCTTCGGTTGCCAGGGCGGTGGCGGCCAGCTGGGCGAAGTCGATAGCAGGCAGAAGCCTGGACAATGCCCAGACGGCAGCGCCCCTCACCAGTGGCGAGGCATCGTCGAGCAGGCCGCGCACCACGCCCGCCAGCGCGGCGCCGCCCGAATTGCCGGCGGCGATCAATACGTTGCGGATGAACCGGTCGCGGCCGATGCGCTTGATCGGCGAGCCCGAGAAGAAGCTGCGGAAAGCTGCGTCGTCGAGCGCCAGCAGCTCCGCCAGCGGCGGCTCGCGCAGGTCGTCGCGCGCGGCAAGCTTGGCCTCCGAGGCGGCTTGGGCGAACTTGTTCCACGGACAGGCGGCCAAACAATCGTCGCAGCCATAGATGCGGTTGCCGATCTTGTCGCGGAATTCGCGCGGGATCGGCCCCTTGTTCTCGATGGTGAGATAGGAGATGCAGCGCCGCGCATCGAGCCGGTAGGGCGCCGGGAAGGCGTCGGTCGGGCAGGCGTCGAGGCAGGCGCGGCAGGAGCCGCAATGGTCCTCTTCCGCCGTGTCGGGCTCGAGCTCGGCGGTGGTGAAGATGGTGCCAAGGAACAGCCAGGAGCCGTGTTCGCGGCTGACCAGGTTTGTGTGCTTGCCCTGCCAGCCCAGCCCGGCGGCTTCGGCCAGCGGCTTCTCCATCACCGGGGCGGTGTCGACGAAGACTTTGACGTCGCCGCCGGCGCGCGCGACGATCTTGCCGGCGATCTCCTTCAGCCGGCCCTTCATAATATCGTGATAGTCGCGGTTCTGCGCATAGACCGAGATCGCGCCGCGGTCGTGCTTTGCGAGAATGCCGCGCGGATCGCGGTCCGGGCCATAATTCATCGCCAGCACGATGATCGAGCGCACATCCGGCCACAGCGCGGACGGTTCGGCGCGGCGCTCGATCGTCTCGGCGATCCAGCCCATCGAGCCATGAAAACCGTCGGCGACGAATTCGGCGAGTCTGGCCGGCGCCAGCGGGATGGCGTCCGGCTGGGTGACGGCGACGGCGTCGAAACCGGCGCGCCTCGCCTCGCGGTCGATCAGCGCGCGCAGGCTTTGCGTCCTAGAAATCGAGGTCCGCATAATGCGACACCGGCGACAGGCCGCGCACCCGGTCCGACAGAAGCGGCCGGAACGAGGGCCGTGATTTAACCCTTGTATACCATTCGCGCGCCGCGCTGTGCTCGCGCCAGTCGATCTCGCCCAGATAGTCGAGCACCGAAAGGGCCGCCGCCGCCGCGAGGTCGGCATAGGT
>NZ_RZOJ01000549.1:0-3237 GCF_003998845.1 Mesorhizobium sp. M4A.F.Ca.ET.022.05.2.1
GATCGGCGCTGACCGCCGGCGCCATTTTTGGCGCCTGGCGCCAGCTGGCGCTGCAGCCGCCGGCGGTCAGCGCCGATCGGCTGGCAAAAGGGACCGAGATGCTCGGGCTCGCCCGGGACGACGAGGCGCTCGCCGACCTCTGCAGACACATCGAAAATCTGACGGAGGTGCAGCGGCCGGGGCCATTCGTCTCCGCCGCGATCGCCGCCCACGTCGTCGCCATGCGGCCCGACGCCGAGCTGTTCGCCTGGTGGCTGGCCGACCTGGTGCTGGCGCAAGGCCTGCGCTGGCCGCGCCCACTACCGCTGCTGATGGCGCAAGCCTTTGGCCCGGCTTTTCGCGGCGAGGGCGGCGGCAAGCGCATTCGACCGGGCGAAAAAGGTTTCGAGCGGGCGGTCTGCGTCGCGCTGGTGCAAGCGGCGGCCGAGGCCTGCCGGCTGGCCACCGAGCTGTCGCGCCGCGCTGAAAAGCTTTTGGCGGCGGCGCCGAAGCTGCGCGCGAAAGGCGCGGGCGACGTGATTTTTTTGCTGCTCAATGAAGATGCCGTCGCCGGATCGCTGACGACGAAAAGCCTGTCGCGCTTTGCGGCGCGGCGGCTGTTCGAGCGGCTGCAGCAGCTTGAGGCCGTGCGCGAGCTGTCGGGCCGCCCCAGCTTCCGGCTGTTTGGGCTGTAGCGATGAGCCAAGCCTCCGTCCGCCGCAAGTCGAACGAACAGCCGGCGCTGCTCGACACCGAGCTCGAACACCTGCCGCCGGAACTGCGCTGGCGTGAGTGGATGGGCCGCGTCGAAGCAGTGATCTTTGCGGCAAATGAACCTGTGCCGCGCGAGGTGCTGGCGCGCGTCGTCGGCAAAAACTGCAATCTCGACCTGGTCATCGACGACATCCGCTCCGAGCTCGCTGGTCGCCCCTATGAGCTGGTCGCGGTCGCCGGCGGCTGGCAGCACCGGACCAAAAAGGTCTTTGGCGACGTCATCCACGCTGCCTTCGGTGCGACGGCGGGGCAGGGGGCAAAAGAACTGTCGCAGTCGGAGGCTCTTGTGCTGATGTGCATCGCCTATTTCCAGCCGATCACACGCGGCGAGCTGTCTTCCTTCTTTGGCAAGGAAGTGTCGCGCGATCTGATCGGCGTGCTGCGCGCGCAGGAGCTGATTGCTTCGGGGCCGCGCAGCCCGCAGCCCGGCGCGCCCTACACCTATGTGACGACGAAAAATTTTCTGTCGCAGTTCGGGCTCGACACGCTGCGCCAGCTGCCGGATTTCGAGGCGCTCGAGGACGCCGGATTGCTGTCGAAGGAGAAGCTGCTGGCCGGCGGTATTGCCGGGTTGCCTGACGGCGAGGGCGAGGACGATGTCGTTGAGGACCAGGTGTCGTGAGCGGGGCGTTGTCGCGTGTGATTCCGGATGCACGTTGAAAATGCGATTGGCCGCAATGGCGACGCGCTGAAGGCCTGGCGCGCGCATGATGCCTAACCTGAATGTCATTGTCGGCCGTTATATGGTGAGCACATCGAGATCAGCCGCAATACGGCTGTTCGGAAATGCCCGCACGGCTTCCGCGAGGATTTCTTCGTCGGCATAGCGGCCGGATATATGCGTAAGAACGAGCTGCTTCACGTTGCTCGTCGCTGCCAGAGATGCTGCCTGCGCAGCCGTGAGATGCCCATAGTCGCGCGCCATGGCCGAATCTCGTTCCAGGAAGGTGGCCTCGATCACCAGAAGGTCGGCGCCGCGGACATGTTCCGCGAGCTCATCGGTCGACTCCGTATCGCCGATGATGACCAGCTTCTTGCCTCCTTGCGGCGGACCCAACACGTCTTCGGAAGCAACTTTCCGCCCATCCGTGAGGATGATAGACCGGCCTTCTGCCAGTTCCTTCCTGATTGGACCGTCTGGCACGCCCAGAGACGTGAGGTGCTCGGCGCGAAGGTGGCGGCGCGGTGGTGTCTTGAGCACGAAGCCATAGCTATCTGTGTCGCGGTGAGGAACCTGAAAGCAGTCGATCATGAATTCGTCCGCGTCAAAAAACCGGCCGGGCGTCAGCGGCTCAAGCGTTAGTGGGATCGGCGCTCGTCCTTCACCCCACAGACCAGCGAGCATGCGCACAACGACATCGAGGGTATCCGGGCCTCCATGGACGGTCAGGAGATCGTCGCTTTGCCGCAACCGGAGTGTCGAGAACAGGCCGGGGATCCCGAGGATATGGTCGAAATGCGCATGAGTGAGCAGTAGGCGATGAAGCCGCCTGAAGCCGGCGCCGCTGCGCAGCAGCTGGCGCTGCGTGCCTTCTCCGCAGTCGACCAAAATTCGGTGGCCCGCGGCCTTGACAAGCAGCGCGGGGTGATTCCGCTCGGCAGAGGGTACGCTGGCCGAGGTGCCAAGAAAGGTCAGTCTGAAAATCATGGGAATAGTCTATCCCGCGAGCGGTGACGCCTCAAAGCGGGCAAACAACGCTTTCCGCGCGGCCAGTCTGTCGTGGCCTTCTTTGACTATTTTAGGCCACGCCCTGCTCAGACTTTATCCCCGAGGTATGACCATCACTGGGGCCTACCGAAGTCTAACCAAATGCGGCTTTCCGAGTGGAACCGTGGGTGCTAAGCGCCCCCTGGTCGAACACTGGATCGAGCTTGTACTCGCCCGAGAGCGGTCGCTTTACCTCCTTGGGCCTTCTACCGTGTCGTCTCGAACGCTAGGGCGTTAAGCCCTACGGTACAGCCCCAATTGCTTCAAGGCCTGCTTAGCCTGGGCGTATTCGACAGAAGTGACGGGGCAGCTCTCAGCGGCGGCCCGATACTGACTCGTGGCCTCGGCTGTTCGATTCGACGCCTGATCAAAGACGCCGACGTAAAAGTCAGCCTCGCACTTATCGACCGAGCTGGACGCCGTTGCTATGAGCTTCGCGGGCTGCAGCTTGCCCTCTAAAAAATTCAGCACCAGTCGTGGAAGTCTGCTTCGGATCACCAGGAGCAGGCTTCACATTTCGATCTCGCCATCATGCTCAACTGCCAGTAACCAGACGTGACCAGGCTGCCCATTGAAGTCATCAGGAAGAATGCCGTGCGGCACGCCTCGCCGGGGGCGGTCTGCCCCGCGTCCCGCCTGCGGCGGCGCTATGCTGACATGGGGTAATTGCGGGCGATAGATTCTTCGCCGTCAATGATTCTCATGGAGGCCACCATGGACCAATTTGTTGGGTTAGACGTCTCGCAGGAGATGACCCACCTGTGCGTTATCGGCAG
>NZ_RZOJ01000054.1:0-23669 GCF_003998845.1 Mesorhizobium sp. M4A.F.Ca.ET.022.05.2.1
CTCGTTCGCCTGCTCGACCGTCGGCAGATATTGCGGGTTGCCGGCGTTGATGGCGGCGATCATGCCTTCCTTGAAGGCGCCGTAGCGTTTGCCGAAGCTGTCGCTGTTGAGCGCCGAGAGCGAGGTCACGCCGGAGTTGGGATCGGTCTCGATCGACTTAAGCTGCTGCTCCTTGGCGGTCGCCCAAGCGGCGAAGAGGGCCGCCGCTTCCTGGTTCTTCGACTCGGCCGAGACATACATGGAATGCACGGCGAGCGAGGACGAGCCGCCCTTGGGCGAAGCCGACTTCATCGGCACCGGCACATAGCCGACCTTTCCGACCACCGTCGAGACGGCCGGGTCTTCATTGTAGGCGCCGTTGACGGTCGCATCGAGCGTGATTGCCGCCTTGCCCTGCTGGAAGAGCAGCCGGTTTTCTTCCCAACCGAAATTGGCGACGCCGACCGGGCCGTAGTCCTTCAACACCTTGGTGAAGGCGTCGAGCGCGGCGACGCCCTCGGGTGTCGCCAGCGCCGACTTGCCGCCCGCATCGAAGAAGGAGCCGCCGAAGCCCCACAGATAGGCCGCCCAGACATAGACACCCTGGATGCCCTGCTGGCCGCGCATGGTGATGCCGGCGATCTGCTTGTTGGTTTTTTCCGAGATGGTTTTCGCTGCGTTCTCGATGTCCTCGAAGGATTTCGGCGCCGCCAGCCCGTATTGTTCGAACAGGTCCTTGCGGTACATGACGAAGGTGCTCTCGCCATAGACCGGCAGCCCATAGACCTTGCCGTCGAGGACGTTGGTGTTGAAATAGCCGGGGACGAAATCGGCCTTGTCGAAATTCTCCTTGTGCTTGGCCAGGAAATCGTCGAGCGGCACGATGTAGCCGGACTTCACGAAGCCCGGCAGGTAGATGATGTTGTTCTGGACGACGTCGTAGCGGCCGGACTTGGACGAAAACTCGAGCAGCTCCTTGGCGGTGATGTCGGCCTCGGGAACGACTTCGATCGCGACGTCGATGCCGGTCTTGTCCTTGAATTCGGGCAGCATCTTCTGGATGGCGTCGGTGGTCGGGTGGCCCTCGAGCAGCACCGAGATCTGCACGCCGTTGAAGGGCTTGTCGTCGGCCGAAGCCGGCGCGGCAACGGCAAGCGCGGCGGCGGCCGCGCCAAGCATCAGTACATTGCGTCTGTTCAGCATGTTTTCGTCTCCCATTCTTGGGCCGCTTGGCCTCGTTGCAAAAGTGCCATCGGTCGATTGAGCTCAACCGAGGCGCACGATTTCGCTGCTCTCCGCCGACTGCATCATGGCAAGGGTGAGTTCGAGCGAACGAAGGGCTTCCCGGCCGGTGGCGATCGGCATCGCCGCGCCGTCCAGCCAGTCGATGAGGCCGGCGAGCTGGCGCGCGAGGTCGCCGTCGATGCGGCCGTTGAGCAAGGGCCAGTGCTGGGTGTCGATCTCGCGCGACCCCTCGTTGCTGGCGAAATAGAGCCCGCTGTCGCCGCACTGGACCTCGAAGGATCCTTCCGTGCCGATGAGTTCCATGCGCGCGTCGATCATGTGGCGAGCACCGGAGGGCAGCGACCAGGCGCTCTCGAAATTGACCACAGTGCCGCCGGAAAAGCGCACGATCGCCGCGATGCTGTCCTGCGTGCCGGAGCTGCCCAGCAGTCTGTCGGTCTGCTGCGCGTAGACCGAAACCGGCTGCTGGCCTTCCAGCATCCACAGCACCATGTCGACGTCGTGGACGGTGACATGCAGCGCCAGCGGCAGCTTGCCGCCATAGCGCTTCGGGCCTTCGGTGCGGGCGCTGTTGCGGCGGGCATAGATGTGGATCGGCTCGCCGATCCGGCCCGAGGTCATCAGCTCCTTGGCGGCCGCGTAGCGCGGATCGAAGCGCAGGAGGTAGCCGACGCCAAGCTTGACCTTGGCGGCCTCGCAGGCGGCGATGATGGCCTTCGCGTCCTCGACCTTCGAGGAGATCGGCTTCTCGACGAAGACGTTGATGCCGGCCTCGGCCACCGCAATGGCCGGCGCCAGATGCAGATTGTCGGGCGTGCAGATCGAAACGAGATCGAGATCGCGCTCGCTGGCAAGCAAGGCCTGGTGACTGTCATAGACCTTGCAGCCCGACACCCTGGACGCCGCGGACTCAGCCAAGGCGGGGTTGGGATCGACGATGGCCGCGAGTTCCGAGCCAACCATGTTGGCGAAGATGCCGGCATGCATGGAGCCCATGAAGCCTGCACCGATGACAGCGACGCGGCGACGCTTGATCATGACGGGTTCCTTCTTAGTTGCGGACGGGCGCTCCAGAGGGCGACCTTGTCGGCAAAGCGGCGGGTGATGGCATCGGGCCGGGTAATGGCCCCGCCGACGACGATGAAACGGGCGCCGAGCTCGAAGCAGCGTACGGCCTCGTGCGGCGTCCAGATGCGGCCCTCGGCGACGAAAGGCAGGCCGGCGCGGGCAAATTCCTCCATCAGGGCGAAGGCGGGGCCGCGCTGGTCGCTCGAATAGTCCGTGTAGCCGGCCATGGTGGTGCTGACGAGGTCGGCGCCCGCATCGAGCGCGCCCCTGCCTTCGTCGAGCGTGGCGACATCGCCCATGGAGAGCCGTCCCCTCGCCGCGACGGCGGCAAACATCGCCTTCAACGCGGCCGGGCGCGGCCGGCTGGTGGCATCGATGGCGACGATGTCGGCGCCGGCCTCGATGACGGAAGCGGCGTCGTCGAGTGAAGGCGTGATGTAGACCTCGGTGTCGTCGCGCCGCGCCTTGACGAGGCCGAGGAGCGGAACCTCGACCGCCGTGCGAACGGCGGCGATGTTGGCCGCGCCTTCGATACGCACGCCGGTGGCGCCGCCCAAGACGACAGAGCGCGCCATCGCGGCGATGTGGTCGGGAGCGTCGAGCGGCAGGCCGGACTCGGCCTGGCACGACACGACCAGCGTTCCATCGAGTGTGGCGAGCAAATCGCCCTGCTTGGCCTGCACCGCGGCATCTCCTGGAAGAGCATTACCCCTCTAACCAAGCGTGAATGAAAGTTTTTGTCAAGAAGTTATATTTGATGAAAATTTCCATCATCACTTTTCGAACGCGCCAGCATGGCCGCGCCAAGCAGGCCGGAATCTGCGCCGGCCCGCGCGGCGACGATGGGACGCCGATAGACACGCGGCAGGTCGAGCGAGCGCGCCTGCAGCGCCTCGATGAAGCCGCCGGCTAGGCCCACTCCACCCCCGACGGCGAAGCAGTCAACATCGACCGAGGCCGTCAGGTCGGCAAAAGCTTCAACCAGCGCGACGACCGCGCCGGCGATGATTTCCCCGGCAATGCGGTCGCCCTGTTCCGCCGCCGCGAACAGCTCCGGTGCCGCAACTTTCCGGCCGAGGCGCTCACTGCCCAACCGCGCCAGAGCAGTGCCAGAGGCGACCGTCTCCAGGCAGCCGCGCCGGCCGCAGCCGCACAAGATGCCGCCCGGCTCGGAGCGCGTGTGCCCGACATGGCCGGCAAGCCCGGTCGCGCCGCTTTCCAGCCGGCAGTCTATCACCAGCCCGCAGCCGATGCCGGTCGAGACGGTGAAGAAGGCGAAGTTTCGAAAACCCTGGCCGGCACCCAGCCTAAATTCCGCCCAGGCGGCGGCCTGTGCGTCGTTGACGACAAGAGGCGGCATACCGAAGGCCTCTCCGATCGCCGAGGCAATCGGATAGCCGTCCTCGATCGGCAGGGTTTCGGGGTTCAGCGCCGTCAGCGCGCCGTCGCGCACGATGCCGGTGGTAGCGACGGCGACCGCGCCAAAACCACTTTTGGGCGCAAGCTCGGCAATGGCCGCGATCAGATCGTCGCCTTTGCCGGTGCGTGGCGTCGGCGCCTGGCGGCGGTTTGCGATCCTGCGGCCACTCACTTCGGCTGTCGCGATCTTGGTGCCGCCAATATCGATGGCGAGCACAGGCAAATCAGAAGCTGCGGTCACTCACGACCTCCGCCGTGCGGCTGAGCTCGACCAGCCGCTTCGGATCCTGTCTGGTCATCTCGGCCACCAGCGCATCGACGATGAGCAACTGGCTGATCTTCGAGGGGAAGGCGCCGCCCGTGAGCGGCGTCTCCGGCCAGGATGCGATCAAAGCTAGGTCGCAGACGGCGATCAGTGGGCTCTTCGAGCGGTTCGAGATACCGATCACAAAGGCGCCCTTGGAACGGGCAAGCTCTGCCACGCGCACGGCATCAATCGTCGAGCCGGAACTCGAAATCACCACCTGCACCGTTCCCGGCTGCGCGGTTCCCGCCGCCATCACGGCCAGATGCGCATCGCCGAGCGCGCGGCTGAATTTGCCGATGCGGGTCATCTTGTAGGCGAGATACTGCGCCGTGACGGCGGAGGCGGCGATGCCGAAACACTCGACCGTTGTCGCGCCCAGCAGCTTGCGCGAGGCGGTGGCGATATCTTCCCGGACGATGAGCTGCTCGGTTTCGCGCAGCGAGGTGATTGCGGTCTCCACCAGCCGCTGGATGTCGTCGGAAGGCAGGCCGTTGTCCCTCGCCCGCTCGTCGGTCGCGAGTTCCTTCGCCAGCGCCAGCTTGAAGTCCTGAAAACCGGAAAAGCCCTGGTCGCGGCAGAAGCGCATGACGCTCGCCTCGGACGATCCGGATGTCTCGGCAAGCTCGGTGATGCTCTGGCGCAAGGTGGCGTCGGGCTGCGCCAGCACCGTCTCGGCGACGCGCGCCAGCGCCGGCGTCATATCGCCCGCCGCTGCTCTCAGCGAGGCTATCAGCGCGTGTGTCATGCAAGACCCCTCAAAAAGATTCTCGGTTCGAGCACGATCCTGTCCAAACCCTGCTCAAAAATGCTCCGCCACCCAGGGCGGCGGTCCGGCAAACAGCTGGTCACAGCGGCGTATGTCAGCCGAGTCGCCGGCAACGAGGCCATACTGCGCCAGTTTCGAGCCGCTGCGGAAGCCTGTGAAGAGCTGGACGAAGGCCGGCGGGTCCACGCGCACGGCCGGGCCGGACGCATCACCCCCCTCACGCACCGCGGCGACGCCTTGCCGAATTTCGATTTCGAGCGCTGCATCGCCGATGTGCAGCGCGAGCTTTGCCTGGTCGACATGGTAGCCGCGCTGGCTTAGCGCCGTCGCTGGATGGAGCACTCGCAACAGCCATTCCTCTTGGCGCGCAAGCCGCCAGCCCTTGTCCGGCATCGCCGCCACCAGATCGTCCTGCGGGGCGCCATGCCAGCGCACCGCCGGATAGACCGAGCGAAAGCGGGCAAGAAAGGAAAGCAAGCCTTGCGCCGCCTCGGGCGACGCGGCAAACCAATCCCGTACCGCCAGGCAGGTTTTGTCGCCCATGTCGAGTATCAGATAGGCGACCTCGCCTTCAGCAAGATAGGCTGCGAGGGCATCGGTCGGGGCCCGCCGCAACTCGTTCCAGTGGGCGGCGGCGCGTGCGAGCAAGCCCGATTCGCCACGCGTCTTGGCGTCATAGGCGCGGGCCATGCGCGGATCGTCGAGCTCGACGCGATCGAAGGCGAGCCGGCTCGACGAAGGCAGTGCCGCTGTTGCCGCCTCATAGACGATTTCGTGCCCGGCAAGCTCGAAACCGGCCTTGCGGTAGACCGGCCGCGTCGAGGCAAACAGCGTGGCTATCGCGGCGCCCTTGCTCCTCGCCTCATCGCAGAGAGCATCGACAAAAGGCACGGCGATGCCCTGGCCGCGCCGCTCCGGCGCGATCGCCACATGCACAATGTTTGCCGCCTGCACGGCCTTGCCGTGGAAGATATGCGCCGTCTGAAGCAGACCCGCGCACACGACCGGACGGCCGCCCTCGTCGCGCATGAGCCGCAGCGTCTCGATCCCGATATTGGCGATGTATTCGTGCGACCGCGCCTTGCTGAAACCGAAGGCCCAACTCAACAGGCTGGCTACGTCGGCGACATCCTTGGTGGTCGCCATCTCGGTTGTGAAGTTTTTTTTCATACTAATTCCATCTATGGCGCTTTTTATCATAGCGACAAAATGAGCGCGCGCAATGGGGGCCGGTGAACGCCGACCAATTTGGGTTGGCAACGCTTCAGAGATGGGGTTGGAGGGCTGTGGAAGTCGTCATTCCAGTCGGTCGAACTTGGTTGACCCCGACCGCTGTTGAGGCGCTTCATGATCGGATTGAATTGAGGCGCCTGGTTAGACGACGTAAGGCGAGAAATTCGACAATGCCTTTATGCGACTTTCGAACCACAGAGCATGAGCAAAGGGACATCCAGCCGGCAGTCTGCCGTGTCTGGATTGGGCCGGAAATAGGCGGTCCGGTTGGTGGCGCGAATTTGCAAGAAATGCGCCATACCATTTTCACAGCATTCCTCGTGACAGTTTGTCGCTTAGCTCTGTACAGCTGACATGCCTATTAGCTTGATTTCTTCGAATAGTAAGATTGACCGCAAGGCAGCAGGAGGCTCGCCCTCAGCGGATTTCATCCTTGTTCCATACCGCGCCGGGCAACCGACTTGCGACGCAGGATCTCGATGATCGCCATCAGGCCGATCGAGATCGAGATCATCACCACGGCGGCGGCGATGACTACGGGCGTAAGCTCGTCGCGGATACCCTCGAACAGGCGCACCGGTAGCGTCACCTGACCAGGACCGGCGAGGAAGAGCACGATCACGACCTCGTCGAACGAGGCGACGAAGGCGAAAAGCGATCCCGCGACTATCGCCGGGCGAATTGCCGGCAGCATCACGCGCCGATACGCCATCCACGGCGACGCGCCCAGGCTCTTGGCAGCCCGGATCAACTGCATGTCGAAATTCTGAAGCGCCGCGGTGGCGGAGATCACCACATAGGGCGTTCCGATCACGGTGTGAGCCAGGATCATGCCGACAATCGTCCCGGCGAGGCCGAGATCGGAGAGGAATAGATACAGGCCGACAGCCATGATGATGACCGGCATGACCAGCGGCGCGATCAGGAAGCCGTTGACGATGCTACGGGCTCGCGGACTCAGTCCGTTCATGGCGATGGCTGCGGACAGGCCAAGCACGGTGGACAGCGCCGCTGCACCGACGCCAACGAGCGCGCTGTTCTTCAGCGCAAGCAGCCATTTGTAGTTGGTCAAAAGCTCATCGTACCAGCGCAGCGACAATCCTGGCATTGGATACGAGAGGAACGAGCCTGAACTGAAGGAAAGCGGCAGCACGGCCGCGATCGGCACCAGCAGGAACAGGAAGACCAGCACGGTCACCACGCTTGCCAGCATGCGCCAGACTTCGGGCCTCGGCTTGTGCGTTGACGAACCGGACATCGCGCTCAGGCCTTCACCACGATTTGGGATTTGCGGCCGAGAAGGCCGTAGAGGCCGATCAGCAGGAGAACGCAGGTCGTCAGCAGGATCGCCAGTGCGGAGGCCAGGCCCCAGTTCACCGTCTGCTTGGTATAGAAGGCGATGAAGTAGCTGAGCATCTGGTCCTGGCTGCCGCCGACGAGCAGCGGGGTGATGTAGTAGCCGACGACGATGACGTAGGTGAGCAGGCAGCCGGACCATAGGCCGGGCCAAACCAACGGCAGATACACCTTGTAGAAAGTGCGCGGCCCGCTGGCGCCGAGACTATAGGCGGCACGCGTATAGTCCTTCGAGATGCCGACCATGACGCTGTAGATCGGCAGGATCATGAACGGCAGCATGACATGGACGAAGGCGATGTAGACACCGATGCGGTTGAAGATCAGGTGGACCGGCTGGTCGACGATGCCGCTCCACAACAGCAGCGAATTGACTATCCCATTGTCCTGCAGGAGCACCACCCAAGCGCTGGTGCGCACCAGCAGTGAGGTCCAGAAGGGCAGCAGCACCAGAAGCAGCAGCAGGCCGCGCCAGCGAGGCGAAGCGGCTGAAATCCTGAAGGCGACCGGGAAGGCAAGCACGAGGCAGATGCCCGTCACTACAGCCGATATCCAAAGCGAGCGACCCAGCACGTCGACGAAGGTGGCTTCCTCCGGCTTGACCTTGCCGATGCCGCCACCGTCCTTCTGCTCAAGGTCCAGGGCCTTGAGGATATAGTAAGGCGTGACGGCCGGGGCAGCCCGCCGCATCGCCGTCCAAAAAGTCTTGTCCTGCCATTTGGCGTCGATCGTCGTCAGTTGCTGGCGCGGCGGCTCGGTCGAGCTGTTCTGCAGGGCGGACGCCGTCTTGATGAGCAGGCTGCGATAGCTCGGGATTTCGTAGTTGAGGCGGCGGCCGGCATTGGCGACGTCGCGGCGATCGGCGACGCGCAGATCCGCCACCAGCGCGGCGTAGACCGCGTCCGGCGGATCGCCGGCGCCATCCCATGCAAGCACCGCCGCGGCAGTCTGCGGCAAGGTATCGCGTACTTCCGGGCTGTAGACGCCCTTGGCCAGCAGCGAAAGGATCGGCCAGACGAAGATGAAGGCCAGGAACAGCAGGCAGGGCAGCAGGAGCCCGTGGCGCATCAGCGGCCGACAGACCTTCATCAGGCCTGCCCAACCACTTTGCTCCACGGGAATCGATATGCTTGCCATGCTTGGTTTTTGCTCACTCGACTATCGCTGCAGACGGCCGGCGCCCCCGGCTTGGCGAACCGCGCCGGGAACGGCCTCCTTCATTTCGAGGCCCAGGCGTTGAACCTTTCGGTCAAAGCTTCCAGATTGTCGTTCCAGAAATTGCTGTCAGTGGGAACCGCTTCCTTGAGATTGTCGCCCACCGGCATGATCGCGATCCGCTCTGCTGGCAGCAGCGCCGACGCCTTGAGATTGACCGGCGCTACCGGCTGGATCTTGGAAAACTCCGCCTGCGCCTCAGGCGAGGTCGCATAGCTCAGGAAGGCATAGGCGGCATCCTTCTTCTTGGTGCCGCTGACGATGGCCCAGTAGTCGACGTTGTAGAGGGAGCCCGGCCAGCCGAACTTGATAGCGGCACCTTCTGCCTGCGCTTCCAGAATGCGTCCGACGAAGGTCGTCGACATGGCCACGCTGCCATTGGCGAGCCATTCGGGCGGCTGCGCGCCGGCCTCCCACCACTGGATGTCGGCCTTGATCTCGTCCAGCTTCTTGAAAGCGCGATCGACGCCTTCCGGTGTCGACAGGACCTTGTAGACGTCGGCGGGGGCGACGCCGTCGGCGAGCAAAGCTCCCTCGAGATTGTTCTGCGGCTCGCGCTTCATGGCGCGCTTGCCTGGATATTTCTTCAGGTCCCAGAAATCGCTCCAGCTCTTGGGCTGGTCGCCGGTGGCCCTGGTGTTGTAGGCGATGACCATGCCCCAGCCGATGGCGCCGATGCCGCATTTGGTGATGCCGGGATCCTTGAAGTCGGCGGCCGAGGAGAGCTTGCTGGTGTCGAGCTCCTCGATAAGGCCCTGGGCGCAGGCGTTGAACATTTCAGGCGCCCCCATCTGGATGACGTCCCAGGTGGTGTTGCCGGACTCGATCATCGCCTGGATCTGGCCAAGCCCGCCAGTGTAGACGGCATCGAGCACAGCGCTGCCCGATTTGGCCGTATACGGGTCGAAGATCGACTTGCGCTGCTTCTCGGTATAAGTGCCGCCCCACGTGGCGACGGTGACGTCCTCGGCGAAGGCGTGACCTATGCCGCCGCCCAGGATCAAGGCGGCCAGCAGCCCGCCCGCGAGACTCGATTTCTTCATTTCCTGTTCCCCTTTTCGTTTTCGTTTGAGATTGATGTCAGGCCGACCCTGCCGTCAGCCATGATCGAGGGCGCGGCAGTCGCGTGCCGCCCAGCCGATCCTGATGCGATCGCCCGGCGAACCCATGCCGACGCCGGCGCTGTTTGGGATCTTGACGATGAAGCCGGGCTGTCCGCACAGCGTCGCCGACATGCGCAGATGGTCGCCGTGGAAGACGACCTCGTCGATGGTTGCCTCGAAGCAGTTCTGCGCATTCGCGGCGGCGGCGCCGATAACGACGCGCTCGGGCCTGATGGACAGCGTGGTCCGTTCCCCCGCCGCCGAGACGTTTATTGCGGCGGCGCGAATGCTCTGGTCGCCGCCGACGTCGATCGTACAATCGTCCCCGTCGATGGTCCGCACGGTGCCGTTCAGCCTGTTGTTCTCGCCGATGAAGCGGGCGACGAAACTGTTGACCGGCTCCTCGTAGATCTGCTTCGGCGGTCCCAACTGCTCGATCTTGCCGCGATTGAAAACCGCTACGCGGCTGGACATGGTCAGCGCTTCGGTCTGGTCGTGGGTCACATAGACCACGGTGACGCCGAGGCGCTGCTGGATGTGCATGATTTCGTACTGCATCTCCTCGCGAAGCTGCTTGTCGAGCGCGCCGAGCGGCTCGTCCATCAGCACCAGCGAGGGCTCGAACACCAGCGCACGGGCAAGGGCCACCCGCTGCTGCTGGCCGCCCGAAAGCTGCCCCGGCAGGCGCCCGCCAAGGCCGTCCAGGCGTATCATCGCCAGCGCCTTGGCCACCCGCTCGGCCGTATCGGACTTGCCGATGCGGCGAGCCTGAAGCGGGAATGCGATGTTCTCCGCGATCGTCATGTGAGGGAACAGCGCATAGCTCTGGAAAACCATGCCGATGTTGCGCTTTTGCGGCGGCATCGAACCGATCGAGACGCCGTCGAGCAGGATATCGCCGGCCGACAGGTTCTCGAAACCGGCGAGCATCATCAGGCATGTGGTCTTGCCGGAACCCGACGGCCCAAGCAGGGTGATGAACTCGCCGCGCTCGATTCCGAGGTTGAGGTCGCGCACGACATTGACACTGCCGTAGCTCTTCTGGACGCCCGCGAATTCGACGAATTTATTCTGCGGAACGGCACCGCCGCGGGCATGCACCACTCTTACGCCTCCCTTTTCGAAGTCACGCAGTCCCGCTCGGTTGGCGGCACATTTGCCGGCACCTTTGGAGAGCAACCCGCTCTGCTCATGGCGAAGCATTGGGATCAAGGCAAAAATCTCCCTGACGGGTCGTTTCAGTCCAGTTTGAGCCTATCTACGATCGCCAATATCGTATTGTCAAGAGAAACAGCGTACCTCATAATAAGACGATCGATATCATGAACCCAGCTCGGTCTCCCGCAGCCCTCCCACCTCATTTTGTTCCGTCTAAGAAAACTATGTTCCGAATTATGATACAAAAAAACACCGGGTCAACAGCCGAACCCCAGTCTGAGCGGCGCCCTGAAGCGGGAGGCAGACCGTGACCCAGTCGGACGATAAGAGGCTTGGCGTGAAATCTGTCCATCTGGCATTCGAAGTGCTTGAAGCGGTCGCTTTCGAACCCGGCGAGATCGGCGTCAGCGAACTTGCCAACAAGTTGCAGACAACGAAGGGGACGGTATTTCGTCATCTGCAGACGCTGGTGGATCGGGGCTATCTCATCCAGAACGCCTCGACCCAACGCTACCGGGTCGGAGCGCGGGCCTACCTGATTGGCCGCGCGGCGGCCGAACGCGTGGACATCATTGCCGGCTCGCAGGATGCGATGCGCTCGCTTCGTGACGAAACCGGCGAGACGGTGGTCGTTTCCAGCCTCAGCAACCGCGGCAACATCGTCATGAACACGTTGATCGGGAAGTCGCCGCTTGAGATCGGGGTCAGGGTGGGCAGTGTGCTCGAACCGCATGCGACCGCGCAGGGCAAGGCCGTTCTCGCATTCGATACCCAGGGGCTCATAAAGCAATTGCGGCGCAGGGGCCTTGCGGGACTGACGCCTCACACCGTGACGGACATCGACGTGCTCGAGCGGCAGTTGGAAGCGGTGCGTGCGCAAGGTTATGCCACCGCGGCGGAAGAAATGCTGCTCGGCATCAGCGCGCTTGCCGCGCCGGTCATGGACGGCTCCGGCAAGACCGCGGGCTCGATCGCAATCGTCGGGTCGATCCAGAACATTGGCCGCCAGCCGGCGCCTGAGCAGATCGAGGCGGTGCTGCGCGCGGCGCAAAGGGTTTCGTGGAATCTCGGCTATGTCGGCCACCTTCCTTTCGAGCCGCGCAAGGGGCGCGTGCCGGCGAAGAAGGCGGCGGGATAGCAAAACGGCATCGGCTGATTTTTATTTCTTATTACAAAACGATGTTTTGTATAGCGAACCAAAAGGATTGACGAGACGCCTGATCGCGACTAGTGTTCCACCCGGTCATTGGCGGCCCCATGCGCCGCTATTCCTGCACACCCGAAAGGAACCGGCGAGGTATCCGGCCGCCTCTGCGGCGGCATTTGGGTGTGCACGGGAGACGTCACCTCGAACGGAACGGATCGCATGTCGGCAAATCTCTTCATCAATGGAAAATGGTCCGCGGGCTCCGGCACTCGCCGGGGGCGTGTCCTCAACCCGGCCACGGGCGAGACAATCGGCGAGATCGCCTTTGCCGAGAGGGCGGATCTCGACTCGGCGCTGGCTGCGGCCGAGCAGGGCTTTCGCAGTTGGAGCCGCGTTTCGGCGTATGAGCGCGCCAACATCCTGCGGCGGGCCGCGAACCTGACCCGGGAGCGCGCCGACGCCATCGCCCATGCCATCACACGCGAGCAGGGCAAACCGTTTTCGGAAGCGCTGATGGAGACGCGTGGCGCCGGGGATCACATCGATTGGTATGCCGAAGAAGGACGCCGCGCCTACGGCCGCGTCATCCCCGCGCGCGCGCCGAGCACATTGCAGATGGTGCTTCCGGAGCCTGTCGGACCGGTGGCGGCCTTCTCGCCGTGGAACTTTCCCATCGGGCAGATCGTGCGCAAGATCGCGGGCGCCCTGGCGGCGGGCTGCTCCATCATCGCGAAGGCGCCCGAAGAGACGCCGAGTTGCGTCATAGAGTTGGTGAAGTGCTTCGAGGAGGCCGGCGTTCCGGCTGGCGCGCTCAATCTCGTGTTCGGCGCTCCCGCCGAGATATCGCAGCATCTGATCGGGTCGAGCGTCATCCGCAAGGTTTCCTTCACCGGCTCCGTGCCGGTCGGCCGCCACCTTGGTGAACTGTCGGCGCGCCATCTCAAGCGCACGACCATGGAGCTGGGCGGCCATGCCCCCTTCATCGTCTGCGATGACGCCGATCCGACCGCCGTCAGCGCAATCGGGGTCGCGCTCAAGTTCCGCAACGCCGGACAGGTCTGCGCCGCTCCCACCCGTTTCTTAGTGCAGGACGGCATTTTCGACGCCTTTGTAGAGGCCTTCGTCGCCGGCGCCGGCAAGCTGAAGGTCGGCGACGGAGCGACTGAGGGAACCCAGATGGGGCCACTCGCCCACGCCCGCCGGCTCGACGCGATGGCCGGCTTCGTGCGCGATGCGGTCGAGGCAGGCGGCGAACTACGCGCTGGCGGCAAGCGCATCGGTAATGAAGGCTTCTTCTTCGAGCCTACCGTGCTGACCAATGTCCCGCTTTCGGCTCTGATCATGAACGACGAGCCGTTCGGTCCCATCGCGATTGTCAACCACTTTTCCGAGGTCGACGACGCGATCGCTGAGTCTAATCGCCTCCCCTTCGGCCTTGCCGCATTCGCCTTCTCACGGCGAGTAGATCGCACCGACCGGCTGATGCGCGGCATCGAGGCCGGAATGGTCTCGATCAATCATTTCGGGCTCGCAGCACCGGAGACACCGTTCGGCGGCATCAAGGAGTCCGGGCATGGCAGCGAGGGCGCATCGGAAGGCATCCAGGCTTATCTCACGCCGAAATTCGTCAGCCAGTTGAATGCTTGAGCGCGCTCGGGCCGCGCATCGGCTGGCGGAGATCTGACCTAGCCGAAAACGGTTGCGGTGGCAGATTGTTTCGTATTAAGTAACATCGTTTTGTATAATTGAACGAGATACAATGACAAACCTGCTCCGCGACCGTGACATTGCCACCCACCTGCATCCGCAGACGAACTTCCGCAGGCACGAGGAATTCGGGCCGCTGATCATCCAGCAAGGCGATGGCGTTCGGGTCCAGGATACGGACGGCCGTTGGTATATCGAGGGTGTATCGGGACTGTGGTGCGCGTCGCTCGGCTTCTCGAGCCGGCGGCTCGCGGATGCCGCGCATCGCCAGCTCCTGACCATGCCCTACCAGCAGACCTTCGCGCATCGCTCGACGCCGCCGGTCATCGAACTGGCCAGCCGCCTGATCGAAAAGGCGCCCTCCCCAATGTCGAAGGTGATCTTCCAGACGTCGGGCTCGGAGGCTGTCGATACGGCGATCAAGCTGTCCTGGTATTACCATGCGGCCAAGGGCAACGAGCAGCGCCGCAAGATCCTGTCACGGCAGGGCAGCTATCACGGCAGCACGATCGCATCGGCCAGCTTGACCGGCCTGCCCAACATGCACCGCGGTTTCGGTCTGCCGATCGACACCTTCGTCCATGTTTCGCGACCCCACCACTGGCGAGGCGGCCTCGCCGGAGAGAGCGAGCGGGAGTTCGCGGCCCGCCTCGTGGCCGAGATCGAAGCAACGATCGAACGCGAGGGCGCCGACACGATCGCGGCCTTCTTCGCCGAGCCGGTCATGGGTACCGGCGGCGTCGTCGTGCCGCCCACGGGCTATTTCGAGCTCCTCCAGCCCGTTCTGGCCAAGCATGACATCCTGCTGGTCGCCGACGAAGTGATCTGCGGCTTCGGCCGCACCGGCAACTACTGGGGCTCCCAGACCGTCGGCATGAAGCCGGACATGCTCACCTGCGCCAAGGGCCTGTCGGCCTCCTATTTCCCGATCTCCGCCCTGATGCTGAGCGACCGGATCTATCAGGTGCTGGCTGACCGCACCGCCGAGTTCGGCGGCTTCGGCCACGGCTACACCTACGGCGGTCATCCGGTCGGCGCGGCGGTCGCGCTGGAGACGCTGGCCATCTATGACGAGATCGACATTGTCGGCCTGGTCCGCGCACGCCAGGGGCAGTTGCAGGACGGCTTGCGCCGCTTCGCAAACCATCCGCTGGTGGGTGAGGTCCGGGGCGTCGGGCTGATGGGCGCGCTGGAATTCGTCGCCGACAAGGCTGGCAAGACGCCGTTCGAGAAACCCGGCAAGCTGGGCGCCAGGATTGCCGCCGATCTCCAGGCGCAGGGCATCCTGCTGCGCGCGCTGGGCGACACGCTCGTCGTCGCCCCACCGCTTGTCGTCAGCGAGGAAGAGCTCGCGCAGGTGCTGGACGCGCTGGAAACGACGCTGGCCCGCATCACCGAACCGGAGCTGGCGCAATGACGGGACGGCCGACGGACAGACGCTGGATGGGCGGCAACCCAGTCTGCTCGCCTACGTCGCGTCGGACGAGGTGACGCGGTGGCTGAACTTCGCGTCCAGGTCGGCAGGACCACGCTGAAGAACCCGGTCATCGCGGCGCCAGGCGAGCACCTGATCGACGCGGCGGGGATCCGCTCTGCGATCCTGGCAGGAGCGGGCGCGGTGGTCGGCAAGTCGATCAACGAATCGCTGGCCGCCAAATCTCAGTTGCAGCGCGCTGAGTACGTTGCGCTTGGCCCGGACTGGACCGCGGCGCCATGGGGGCCGTCGGCGCCGGCGGGCACGACTATTCTGTCACGCTCGGGACTGTCGCCGATGGGCTTCGACGCCTGGCTGGCGCAGGCCGTGGCCATGGACATGTTCGCCCGCGGCCAGGACTGCGTCTTCGTTCCCTCGATCATTCTCGCCGCGGAAGAGCCGGCGCTCAACATGGCTCGCCGCATCGAAGCCGCGGGGCTGCGCGTGCTCGAATTCAACATCGGAACGCCCTACGCGAGCGAGGCCGCGAAAGGCGCGGTCTCCACCGTGCTTTCGCCGGAGCGAGTGGGAGCGCTGACCCGCATGCTGACCGATACTCTGGGCATTCCGGTATGGATCAAGATCACCGGTCAGAGCGAACGCGTGCCGGACCTCGCCGCCGCCGCCTTCGTCAACGGCGCCGAAAGCGTGATCATGGCGGGGCGCGCGCTTGGCATGCTGCCCGATCTCGAAACCCAGGCTCCCGTCCTCTCCACCAGCGGCGGCATCGGCGGCTCCTGGAATCTGCCCCTCACCTGCCATTGGCTTGCCAACTCGCGCGCCGTGCTCGGCGCCGGACGCGACCTGATCGGCATCAATGGCGCCACCAATGGCCGCGACGTGGCGCGCATGATGCTTGCCGGCGCCTCGGCGGTCGGCATGGCCTCGGAAGTGATGCTGCGCGGCTGGGGCGTGCTGTCCCGGGCCATCGCCGATCTCGACGCCTATTGCAACGCAAAATCGCAATCGGCCCGCGACCTTGTCGGCCGTGCCGCCGACGCCCGCAAGCGCTTTGCCGACATGCCAGAACTCGACGAGCGCTGGCGCGACTACATACCCGCTCCGCTCGCGGGCGAATGATACAGGAGCCCTGACATGACCACAGAGATTGACCAGACGCGGATCGACTCGCTCATCAAGGGAGCCGTGGACCTTCACATCCATTCCGGTCCCTCGCTGCACCCGCGCAAGATCGACCACATCGAGGCGCTGCGCGCCGCCGACGAAGCCGGCATGCGCGCGATCCTGCTCAAGGATCACTACTACCCGACCATGCCGATCGCGACGCTGCTCAACAACAACATGGGCAAGAGCACCAAGGTGTTGAGCGCCATCGTCCTCAACCACCCGCTGGGCGGCTTCAACCCGTCGGCGGTCGACTATGCGTTGAAGCAGGGCGCGCGCATCGTCTGGATGCCGACGGCGCATGCCGAGAACCATATCATCAAGACGGCCAAGGAACTGAAGGGCAAGTTCCCGGAGAACACCAAGAAGACCGTCGAGGCCGAAGGCCTGCGCCTTGTCGACGGGCAAGGCGTCGTGCTGGACGAGGTCAAGGCCATTCTCGACCTCATCGCGGAAGCGGACGCCTGCGTATCGGCCGGCCATCATCATATCGACGAGGCCTTTCCCTTCTACGAGGAGGCAAAAAAACGTGGCGTCGCGCGGCTTTTCCTGAACCACCCGACCTATGTGAACGGCGCATCCATGGACCAGGTCAGCGCCCTCGTGGCGATGGGTGTGATGATCGAGCACTCCATCTGCATGTTCGTCCCGTCGACCTTCTATCTCTTCGATGAGGATCATCTGAAGCAGGTGATCGCCGCCGCCGGCGTGGACAACACCTTCTTCGGGTCCGATCTCGGCCAGAACAACAACCCGACCCCGGTCGAGGGCATGCGCCAGATCGCGGCACTGCTGCTCCAGCTCGGATATTCCGACAGCGACGTGCGCAAGATGACCGCCGACAACGCGGCCCGTTTCGTCGGCCTCGACGCATGAGCGGACTGCGTCAGCGCCTTCTAGCTGGCGAAGTGCTGGCAGGAACGTTCTTGAAAACGCCGGATCCGCGCCAGGTCGAGATTCTCGGGCTCGCGGGATTGGCCTTCGTCGTCGCCGACCAGGAGCATGCCCCGCTAGGGATCGAGACGCTGGACCTGATCGCGCTGGCCGCGAAAGCCGCGCAAATGCCGGTGCTGGTAAGAGTGCCTTCCAGGCGGCCGGAGGCGATCGGCAGCGTTCTCGACATCGGCTGCGCCGGCATCGTGGTGCCGCATGTGTGCGGGTCGCAAGATGCCGAGGACGTCGCCGACGCCGTCAAATACGGGCGTGGCAAACGCGGCTTCTCCCCCTCGGTCAGAGGCGGCGCCTATGGCACCGCCGGTCCCGGCTATCGCGCCGACGCCGACCGGCGATCTATCATCATGGCCCAGATTGAGGATCGGGAGGCCCTCGAGCATCTCGATGACATCGCGGCAGTGCCCGAGATCGACGTGCTTTTCGTCGGCCCGGTCGACCTTAGCCTGTCGATGCAGGTTGAACCCGGATCAGTCGAGCTGGACGCCGCGATTGTTAGCGTCGCTGCCGCCGCGCGCAAGGCCGGCAAGGCTGCGGGTCTGTTCGTCGGCGATCCGTCGCATATCGCTCGCTGGGTCGATCGCGGCGTGTCCGTGTTCATTTGCGGCTCCGACCAGGGCATCCTGCCGGCGGGCGGCCGCGCCATCGCGGCCGCGGCCCAGGCCTTGCCCATCGACGGACAACAACAAAGAGGATCCTGACATGACCATCCACGGCATCGATTGGAACGCGATCGAATGGAAGACGATCCGCAGCGGCGTCGACCAGAAGGCCTTCTCCGGTAACAGCGCCACCATTGCGATGCACCGGCTTCAGCCTGACCACGAGCCGAGGCCGCACAAGCATGTCTACGAGCAGATCGCCTACATCGTCTCCGGAACCGTCGATTTCCACGTCGGCGACGAGGTCCAGCGCCTGGGCCCGGGCAGCCTGATCGCCATCCCCCCGAACGTGATGCACCACGCCGTCGTCGTCGGCGACGAAGAGGTCATCAACATCGACGTTTTCACGCCCGCGCGGCCGCAGTACTCGCCCGTACCGAAGAACGACTGACCGCCCACCGCAAGCCACCGGTCCCGTTGGAAAGGAAGATCATGCGCGCCGTCGTTTCTCCGTTGCAGCGTGGATACAAATCCGCGCCGGTCTTCTTCCGCGGCAAACTCGTCGAAAGCCAGGACACTCCGGAGCGGTTGGAGGCCTTCATTGCGGTCGTTCGGGAGATGGGCGCCGATCTGATCGAACCCCCGGTCATCGCCGACGCCCTCCTCAAAGTTGTCCATGATCCCGGCTATCTGGAATTTCTCGCCGAAGCGCCCGGCCGTTGGCCAGACATGATGCCGGGCCTGACGTCCTTGATGCCCAATATCTACCCGACACGGCACTTTCCGGCGCGCCGGCCCCCGCACTATCTCGGCCAGGCTGGATATTACCTGGGCGACATGGTCTCGCCGCTGACGGCGCAGACCTGGGGAGCAGCGCTCGGGTCCGCCTCGAGCGCGGCCCATGCCGCGAGCCTGGTGCTCGCGGGCGAGCCCGTCGCTTACGCGCTCTGCCGCCCGTCCGGTCACCACGCCCATGCCGATATGGGCCAGGGCTTCTGTTTCCTGAACAATGCGGCTATTGCCGCCACGGTGGCGCGAACACGCCACGCCCGCGTTGCAGTCATCGACATCGACGTCCACCACGGCAACGGCACGCAGCACATCTTCTACGATCGCGACGATGTCTTCTTCGCGTCGCTGCACAGCGATCCCGACATGACCTATCCCTTCTTCGTCGGCCATGCCGACGAGGTCGGGACCGGCAGGGGCGAGGGTTTCAACCTGAACCTGCCGCTCAAAGTCGGCTCCGGCGACGCGGCCTATCTGGCTGCGCTCGACATCGCCATCGAGCGCATAAGGCGGTTCGATCCGGGCCTCCTGGTCGTCTCGCTCGGGCTCGACGCGCATGAGAGCGACCTGCTTGGCTCTCTCAACGTCACTTCGGAAGGGTTTGTCGAGGTCGCTCGCCGTCTGGCCGCGCTGCGGCTGCCGACGGTGCTCGTGCAGGAAGGCGGCTACACCGTCTCGGAGGTGGGCCATGTGCTGCGCTCGGTGTTGTCCGTGTTCCCGGCGACCGTGAAGCAGGGTTAGTGAGCCGCCGCGGAGATAGAATTTTTTGGGTCGTCCGCTGGCGATCTGAGGGAATCTTGTATTGGAGGACACGTCGGGGTAGCACGGAGGAGGTGCTTCACGCGGCATGGCCGGTGCGCACGGACGCGAGGAGAGAAGAAAAGAGAAATGGGCACGGAACGGTCTGACAGCGGCGTGAAATCGGTCCAGCTTGCCTTCGACGTGCTCGAGGCGGTCGCCGCGGCACCCGGTGAAGTTGGGGTGAGCGAGCTGGCAGCCCTGCTCGGCACGACCAAGGGGACGGTCTTTCGCCATCTGCAGACGCTGGTGGAGCGTGGCTACGTAGACCAGAACGCGGTTTCGGCCCGCTACAAGCTTGGAACCCGTTCCTACCTCATCGGCCAGGTCGCCGCCGGCCGCATCGAATTGCTGACCGCCTCGTCAGACGCCGTCGCCGCGTTGCGCGACGAGATTGGCGAGACGGTCGTCGTCTCGGCAATACGCAATCGGTCGCTGGTCGTCCTGCGCACGGTGTTCGGCAAATCTAACCTTGAGATCGGCGTCAGGCAGGGCAGCGAGCTGATCCTGCACGGCACCGCTCAGGGCAAGGTTGCGCTCGCCTTCAGCAATCGTTCGCTGCTCCAGCATGTGCTGCGCCAAGGCCTTACCCGCCTGACCGATCACACCATTGTCGATGCGGCGAAACTGGAAGCCGAGCTGGAGCAAGCGCGGGCGCAAGGGTACATCACCGCGCCCAACGAGGAGACTTTCGGCATCAATGCGGTGGCGGCTCCGATCTTCGATCGCATGGGGGATGTTGCGGGCACTGTTGCTATCGTCGGCTCGGTTCAGAACATTAAGCCCACTCCGGACCAGGCTCAGATCGAGGCCCTGCTCAAGGCCAGTCTGCGCATCTCCTGGAATCTCGGCTATGATCGCGGTGCCATCGAGGCACGCAAGCGGATGCAACCGGCCGCTTCCTGACTGCGGGTTTATCGAGAGTCAGGGTCTCAGCCAGACGGCGAGCGTGATCGCCAGGATCAAGACAGCGCCCATGCCGAGCACTGCTGCGATAACTTCGCGATCGCGATGCAGTGGGATTCCGCGCGCCCTTATTCTGGAGAGGAGCAGCCCCAGATCCGCGTCGCGATCGAACTCGACGCGATGCGGTGCGCCATCGACATTGATGTCGACAAAAGGCCGACCGCGCTGCCGACCCACCACGCAGCCTTTTGCCCGCGCGAGGAGGCCGTCAATGCAGGAAGCGGTTGACGGCCCAAAGCGAAGCGACGGCGCGCTGGCTGAGAGCAAATGCTGGTAGTCAATGTACATTCTGCTCAGCGCTTCCGCGTACAGTCGGGCACTATGGCCACTTGGCCGGCGGTCCTTCGTTGATGCGTCCAAGTCTTCGCGCATTGGCGAGCGCGGCCGGCCGGCGTTTCGTATCACAAAACGTCGTTTCTCTTGGTACGATGAAGAGCGAGGTAAGTCAACCTGCTGGGCAGAATAGAATGCCACGGAGCGGTGCCAAAAGGCGCCTCCCGGTAGTCGACGTTTTCGGGCTGCTTGCTGGCCTTTCCGCGCATTACGAAGGGGCAGGGGCCTGACACGCTGACCGGCCGGCCCGGACGTGGCTAAGATCTGGTCGGACCTTCTGGGTCGGCCGGTGGTCTATGGGGGCGACGATCCCGGCACGTTCGAGCAGAACATGGCGAGCTTCATGCCGAAATGGACGGCCTACGAGATGCGCCTGATGGCCGAGCGCTATGTCAGCGACGGCATGATCCCGGAGGCCGATGACGTTGTGCGGCTGACCAGTATTTTGGGCCGCCCCCTGCACACCTATCGTGACTTTGCGGCCGGGATCGCGAGCGCGGCCTGAGGGCCGCGCCATCCGCGGCTATACCAAGACCGCCGAGACGCGATCGGATGGGCCAGATCGAATGTTCTCAAGGCGACGGCGTGCCTAGGCGAGTCCTGATCATGCGAGTTCGCTAAATAGTGGCACGGTCGGAGCGTGCGCGTCGATTGCCTTCACGACGGTAGCGGCGAGAGGAAGGTGCGTTTTCTCAGCCTCCCAGACTTGCCGAAATCGTTGGACGGTTTCCGCGGCGGTGTCGACGACAAGCTTTTCCGGCAGAAGTGCCTTGGCCGCCAGATGCCGAAGCTCATCGGTATCGAGCTTGGCCATCTTTTTCGTCCGAGAGTAATTGAGCGCAGCCGTGTCCTCGCCCTTCATATAGGGAATGGTCGACACAAGATCGTAGGCCGGCGAGAGCGCGGCCGAGCGCCGGTCCGGATAGATCAGGGACCAGTTTTTGAGGTGCATGTCGCCATTCCCGATCAGCGCGCTGAATACGAGGCGGCGATTGAACTCGGCCGCGCCGACATCGCCCGCCTCGGTGCCGATCACGCGCGCGATGTTGGCGTAACTTGCACGCTCGTACTTGCCGTCTGGGAAGACCCCGAACACCTGCGCGAAATCTTCGGTGTGCACGGGACCGTCACCGGTTCGGTCGAAGCGGCTGACAGCAAGCGCCTGCCCTTTCAATTCACCCACTCCTTCGGGAATACCGGCGATTGCATCGAGATCGACCAGGTTGATGATGGGCACCTCCATGCCGATCATCCCGGCGATCGTCATCATCGAAAACTCGTTTTCCGGAACGCCGGTGAACTGCTGGGAGGGCAGCTTGACGATCCACGATCCGCCGACGCCCTCGGCGGGAATGGTCAGGCCGCCGCCCTTCCCTGCGTTCTGAAACGCGGAGAACTTGAGCTGGACGCCGGCGAGCGAGAAGCGCAGCGCATTGGGTTTGGCGTTCTTCGGAAGGTCCGCGTCATCACCAGGAGGAAGGCCGTCACCGACCCCAGGATGGATCGACAGTGCTCCGGGCAGGTCGAGCCCCAGCACCCACAGCAGGAAGAATTCGCGCTGCTGATTTACCCCGGCCCGCTCAGCGAGATAGCGACGCAAGCCGCCCTCCGGCAAAAGGTTCGAGAAGAATGGCGGCACGACCCTTTGTGTCGGGCGGATCCTGGTGATGAGGCCGCCAAGGTCGTCCTTGAACGACAGGCTGAGGGTCGGCCGATCCGGGTTATCGACGTAATCTTCGTTGAACGCAAATATCGTTCGATCGCCCTGCAGATGGGTCAGTGTGCCAATAGGCTCGTCGTAGAGCCGTACATCGAGAACCGAGACGTCAGGCATCCGCATCTCCATCGTCCAGCGAATAGGCAGGTCGCGGCTCCGACGGAACGGGATGGGCCAGCGAGTTGCGAAGGCGCTGCAGGTTCTGCGCGATGTCACGCACTATGGGTGCTGCCTGCGCGCTCGCCTGATAGCGCTCGAGGCGGGCGATCAGTTCGCGCACGAGCTGCATCTCTTGATCGCCGAGATTCACCCGCCGCAGAAACCGAAGCGTATCCTCGATGCGATCGAGGTCGGCTGAGCTGCCGTAAAGGCGCTTCATTTTCTTTACCAGGCGCTCGGCACGGGCAAAACGCTTGTCGTTTGGCTGACCGGCATGGATATGCATGTCAGGCGTCGCCTGGGCCTTGACCAGGCCGAGTACCGCCGGCACTAGCTTCTTCGGCACGAGCATGACCTCGAGATCGAGCGCGCGTGTCAGGTCTATGAAGCTCGACAGTCCCGGCTCCATCTTGCCGCTCTCGATTTGCGAGATATGGCTCTGGGTCAGCCCGGCCCGCTCGCTGAGCGCGCGCTGGCTAACACCTGAGGCCTCGCGGACCTCGCGTACTTGCGCGATCAGGGTTTCGCTCTGGTAAGCCATGATATATAATCCGGATCAAAAAGGCCAAAGTGATCAGGATATTATATCTAGCGCGCAGAGCGTCCTCTGTCAACCAATCGATATAGCATAATGATCGTACCGCTGATCCGATACACAACACTGTATAGACTCCTATCGAGTTGCGCTGTCTTGACCGGCAACAACTTCCGTCCGCCATCAGCAACACTTTCGAGACGTCAACGCCGTCCCTCTCCTCACTGGGGTCTCCATCCGTTCCGGCGTCAGCCGTGCCGCGCAGCGGCCAAAACAAAATGAGGGCGTACAAAGCGCAGACGATGAAATGTCCGCCGGACGGACAATGTCATTTCATCGTCGAGCCGGTTCGTGACGCCGAGACCGGTTCAACAGGGCGGCCTAAGGAGCGTTCTCTAATTGCGAGCCCAGGGTCAACCGCTTTCTAGCCTTGCCGATATCCGGAACGTGCAGCGTGACCTTCACGCAGCTCCTCGCCGGTCAGCCTACGGTGCTGACGTATCCACAGACCTAAATA
>NZ_RZOJ01000550.1:0-3226 GCF_003998845.1 Mesorhizobium sp. M4A.F.Ca.ET.022.05.2.1
CTGCTGGGGCTGCGCGACGGCCGTCCCACGGTCCTGCTGCTCAAACGCGACCAGCATCCGCATGCGGGCCGCTGGGCGTTGCCGGGCGGCTTTGTCGGCATCGACGAGTCCCTCGATGCCGCTGCCGCGCGGGTGCTGCGCGAGAAGGCCGCAATCGAGGGTGCTCGCCTCGAACAGCTCTACACCTTCGGCGCGGTCGATCGTGACCCGCGCATGCGCATCATCAGCGCTGCCTATCTCGTTCTGCTGACCGAGACGGCCTTCGACGCGGCCGCGCGGGCGATGCCGGCTTTGCTGCCCGCCGCGATCCATGTGCCCTGGGCCGGCGAGGCCGGCGGTCCGGTCAACGTGCTGTCGCCGGACAACGAAAAGCTCACGCTCGCCTTCGACCACGCCGACATCCTGGCGATGGCGATGCTCAGGCTGCGCGGCAAGCTCGATTATTCCGACGTCGCCTTCGCGCTGCTGCCGGAACTGTTCACGCTGCGGCAGCTCCAGGATGTGCACGAGGCAATTCTGGGTACCGCGCTCAACAAGCCGGCCTTTCGCCGGCGGCTGCTCGACAAGGGCTGGTTGGCGGCGACCGGCGCCTTTGAGGCGGGCACCGCCTACCGACCGGCAGAACTTTACCGTTTCCAGCGTCCGTAATCGATTGAGGGAGAGACTACCATGGCCACCATCCGCAACTTCGGCTTCATCGCCCAGCTCCGCAGCGAGGCAAGCAGCCACGTCATCCGCTATCGCGATGGTCGCGTGAAGCAGAGCGGCCGCGGCCTGGTGTTCTGGTTCGCGCCGGAAACCGCCAGCATTGCCGAAGTGCCGATGGACGACCGCGAGATGACGCTGTTCGTCAAGGGCCGCAGCCAGGATTTCCAGACCGTGGCCGTGCAGGGCACGATCGGCTGGCATGTCGTTGATCCCGGGCGGCTGGCGGAGCGCGTCGATTTCAGCATCAATCTCAGGACTGGCAAGCCACAGGGCGAGCCGATCGAGAAGATACAGGCGCGCATCGCCGGCATCGCCAACCAGGCGGTGCAGCAATATCTCGGACAGGCGCCGGTCCGCGCGCTTCTCGACGCCGGCCCCGCCCCGTTGCGCGAACGACTGCAGGCGGTTGTCGCCGCCGACCCGGCGCTGATCGACATTGGCGTCGCCGCGGTCACCGTGCGGCTCACCAACCTCACCCCGACGAGCGAGCTCGAGCGGGCCTTGCAGACACCGACCTTCGAGGCGCTTCAGCAGAAGGCCGACGAAGCGACCTTCGAGCGTCGGGCGCTCGCCGTCGAAAAGGAGCGCGCCATCGCCGAAAATGAAATGGCGACCAGGACGGAACTGGCGCGGCGCGAGAAGCTGTTGATTGCCGAGGAGGCCGAAAACGCCCGCAACCGCGCCACCGGCGCGGCGGAGGCGCAGCAGGTCGAGGCGGCCGCCGAGGCGGAGCGCATCCGCACCGTCGAGGGCGCCAGGGCCGAGGCCGAGCGGCAGCGCATCGCCATCTACCGCGACCTGCCGCCCGCGATCCTGCTCGGCCTCGCCGCCCAGCAGCTCGCCGGCAAGCTGGAGAAGATCGAGCACGTCAACGTGACGCCGGACCTGCTCGCCACCGTGCTCGGCGAAATCCGCAAGAGCCCGGCGGTGATCGAGGCTCGTTGAGGGGGCGAACCATGGCGGCGAACCGACCCCGCGCGGTCTTCGTGACGCGCGAGACCGACTACGAGCTGCTGGTCGCGCGCCACGCGACGCGCGACCAGGCACGCTTCTTCCTGCAGACGCGCGGCCAGCGGCTCGAGGATGTCGAGGTCCGGCACGACAACTTCCATGCCGTGCTGGGCGCGGCACGGGCCTCGGTGCCGGCGGATTGGCGCCAGACCCTGGTCAAGCGCGCCGACCTCGACCGCTTCCTGTTCGCGGCCGACGACGTTGTCGTGCCGGTGGGACAGGATGGGCTGGTCGCCAATGTCGCGAAGTACCTCGACGGCCAGCCCGTGCTCGGCGTCAATCCGGCGCCGGATCTCTATGACGGTGTGCTGGTCCGCATCGGCGTCGGCCGGCTGGGCAAGCTGCTCGGCGCCAGCATAGCCGGCAATGTCGGCATCGAAGCGCGAACCATGGTTCAGGCCGAGCTCGACGGCGGCGAAACGCTCCTCGCGCTCAACGAGATCTTCGTCGGCCACCGCAGCCACCAGTCGGCCCGTTACCGGATCGAGGCCGGGGGCGAGGCGGAAAACCATTCCTCCAGCGGCCTCATCGTCGCCTCCGGCACCGGCGCGACAGGCTGGGCGCGCTCGATCATGGAAGCGACGCATCTCGACCTGTCGCTCGGCCGCGAAGAGCACGCGGTGGGCTTCTGGGTGCGCGAGCCGTTTCCGAGCGTGGCCACGACCACCAATTTGCGTGCCGGCAAGATCACCGAGAACCCGCTTCTCATCACATCGCGGATGAACGAGGGCGGCGTCATCTTCGCCGACGGCATCGAGCAGGATTTCATCGCCTTCGACTGGGGCAGGCAGGTCCAGCTGCAGCCGGCATCGCGGGCGCTACGGCTGGTCGTCGATCAGTGACCGACAGCATGCTGGCGCGAGGTGAATGCCGCCGCGTCGGAGCCAACCAGTTCGACGGGACGGCCTAGGGGCCGCCCCGCCTGCGTTGTCTTCCCGGTACGGCCTAGTGGCCCGATCCGGCATGCCCACCGACCTGTTCGGGCAGTGATGGCGCCTCGCTTCCGTTCAGTCGATCGGACGGATATTCGCATCCGCCAGGCTGTAGGGCGCGTAGCGGAAATCGCGGATAGCCGCGACCTCTTCGCCGCGCCACTCGACCAGCATGAAGCCGCGGACCGCGCCGTCCGGAGTCCGCGGATCGCGGATCAGGATCGCCGGCCGGCCGTCGACAAAACCGAGCGAGAGCACCCAATCGCTGACGCGGTCGTAATTGCCGAAATAGGTCGAGGCTTGCTTCTTGCCTCTGAGACGCGTGCGGTTGACGACTTCGAGCTGGATATCCTCGGCGATCAGCGCCCTGACGGCGTGGAAGTCGCGCGCGTTGAACAGGTCGACGTAGTGGCGCAGTCGCCGCTCGTCGTCGGCATCGAGCGCCGGCATGACGGCTTCTTCCGGCGCTGCTGCCAACGCCCTCAACTCGGCCCGCCCGCGATGCAGCGCCGCCTTGGTGGCGGCCAGCGTCGCGCCCGTCGCTTCGCAGGTTTCGGAAAGGCTGAGGCCGAGCA
>NZ_RZOJ01000551.1:0-3225 GCF_003998845.1 Mesorhizobium sp. M4A.F.Ca.ET.022.05.2.1
TCACCCAGAAGGTGGCGCGCCAGCCCCAGAGATTGCCGATCGCGGTTCCGGCCGGCACGCCGATGACGTTGGAAACGGTGAGGCCGGACAGGATGACCGCCACCGCCATGCCGCGCTTGTCTTCCGGCACGAGGCCGACGGCAACCACCATGGCGACGCCGAAATAGGCGCCGTGCGCCACGGCGACTGCAATGCGCAAAAGCAGCATCGAGGTGAAGTCAGGCGCCAGCGCGCAAGCCGCCTGGCCGATGGTGAAGGCGATGGCGAGGCCTATGAGCAGGGTCTTGCGCGAGATCCCTTTGGTGGCGAGCGCCAGCAGCGGACCGCCAACGGCAATGCCGCAGGCATAGCCGGAGACCAGGTAACCGGCAGTAGGAATGGAAACGCCGAGGCCGCCGGCGACCTGCGGCAGCACGCCGGCGATGACGAATTCGGTGGTGCCGAAGGCAAAGGCGGCGATGAACAGGGCAATGAGCGGAAGCATAGCGCGGCAAGCGATCCCGGATGAGCAGGCCTCAAACCACGGATAAGCGCCGCCGGCAATGCAGAAAATGTCGATGCTGCTTTAGCTTTTCTTGAGTGGCTCAATCCGGTCGGTCAGCTGCCGATGGGGCCAGGAAGGCCGTCTTCCTGCCGTAAGGGATTTTCAGCCATGCCCGTTCATGGAGATAGTAGAGCAATGACTTGGTGACGACCTCGGTGGCGCCGATGGCGGCGGCCAGCTTGACGCTGCCCGTTACCACCAGCGAGATGATCATCGTGTCGATGGTGCCGGTGGCGCGCCAGGAAAGCGCCTTGGCGAAGCTGCGTGAATGGGTGTCCATCGCCGATCATCCTCCCAGTAGACCTCACACGATCCTTAGCCGAACGACGAGAGGATGAGCAAAGGCAAATTCTCGTGGGACCGAGGTGATGTCGCCGCACCCGGTATGGCCCAGCCCCTAGCTGGCCTTCAACCTCGAACCGCCGAGCAGACCGCGCTCCTCCAGCACCGGATAGGCCATGGAGGCGAGCAGCGAGTTGATCTGCTTCAGGTCGCGGATGGTGTCGAGATGGATGGAGCTGGTCTCGACGCTCTTGGCGGTGCCGTCGCGCAGCCGCACGAAATGGCTGGCGCTAGTTTCCTTCTCGCGGTCGCGCAGCCGGTCCTTTTCCAGCACCAGTTGGCGGGCGGCCTCGGCGTCGCGCGAGACCAGTACGTTGAAGGCAAGGCGCGCATTGGCGAGCACCGAGGCATGGAAGGCGCTGAGCTCGCGCCAGCCTTCGGGCGTGAACTCCAGCCCGCGTTCTAGCTTCTTCCTGACATGCACCAGCATGTTGCGCACGATGATGTCGCCGACCTGCTCCAGCTTGACGCAGGCGCCGATCAATTCCTGGCAGCGCAGCGCTTCGTCCTCGCTGAGCGGGTTTTTGGTAACCTTGGCCAGATAGAGCTTTATCGCCGCGTGCTTCTTGTCGACGCGATCGTCGAGCGCGGCCAGCGCCTTGATCTTGTCGCCGTCGGCGCTCTCATAGAGCTCGATGATGCGCTTCAGCATGATCTCGACGGTCTCGCAGACCCGCACCACCTCGCGGGTGGCGTTGGCCAGCGCCTGGCTCGGCGTATCAAGCGCGCTTTCGTTGAGCGCCGACAGTTCGACGATGTCGAGCGCCGATGCCTGCTCCGGCTTGGCGCCGAGCGCCACGATCTTCTCCGAGGCGCGGTAGACGAGGCTGGCGAGCGGCAGGCCGGCGAGCAGGATGATCACATTGAAAAGGATGTGGGCGTTGACGATCTGGTCAGGCACGCTGGCGCCGAGGAAGCCGACCGGCGGCTTCAGCGTCATGAACAGGATCAGCATGACCAGCGAGCCCATGCCGCGCATCAGCAGATTGCCGATCGGCACGACGCGCACGCCAGGCTCGGCGTTGCGGGTGAGCAGCGGCGCGATGATCGAGGAGCCGAGATTGACGCCGAGCACCAGCACGATGCCGAGCTCGGGCGGGATGAAGCCGCGGCCAGCCAGCGTCACCAGCAGCAGCACCGCCGCGATCGAGGAATGGAACAGCCAGGTGACCAGCGCGGCGAGCAGGTAGGCGGTGACGAAATCGCCGGAGAAATAGTTGACGATCATCGGCATCAGCGTGCTCTGGCGCAACGGCTCCGACGCCTGGCCGATCATCTCTAGCGACAGAAGCAAGAGGCCGATGCCGACCAGGATGCGGCCGAACTGGCGCCAGTCGCGCCGCTCGGTGGCCATGAACATCACGGTGCCGGCGACCAGGCACACCGGCACCAGCAGCGACAGGTCGAAGGTGAGGAGCTTGACCACCAGCGCCGAGCCGATCTCGGCGCCGCGCACCGCCAATTGGCCGGACATGCCGGAAACGATGCCGGCGCCGGCGAAGGAGCCGACCAGCAAGGTCACGGCCGTGGAGCTCTGCAGTGCGACCGACAGGCCGCAGCCGGCGAGAACCGCCATCAGCGGATTGCGCATGGTGGCGCGCAGCCGATGGCGCAGCGCATCGCCATAGGCGCGCTCGACGCCCGTCTTGACCATGCGGGTGGCGAACAGCATCAGCGCCACGGCGCCGGCAAGATGCAGAAGGACGACGGAACCGCTCATGCGCGATCTCGCGACCCGACGGGCGCGCGCTGCGCGCGAGCCGAACCGTCGACGAGGCAAAAGAGGGTGCGAATCATGGACATTTCAGAAACCGAGAATACGCCTATTTACTTTAGCCGGATAATAGATTTTGGCTCTCTGGCGACGGCTGGCGCACGACGGGGCGTGTCGGAAATGGATGGACGGCGATTTGGTTGCATCGCCCACCGGCGCCGATGGCGCCATGCCGTCCGGCGCTTGCGCGCCCATCAGACGCCTATCTGACGATGCTGTTGAATTAGATATCCTAAATATAGGAAATCATTACATAATTGTGATTCTACTGTTCAGTTTCGGTTCATCGCCGGCACCCTATCGCTTGCGCATCGACAACCAAGGAGTACCGCCATGAAACGCCTCGTTCTTTCCGCCGTCGCCGCCTCGATGCTGGCCGTCACGTCGGGCCAGGCCGCGCCGCTCAATGCGCCGATCGCGCCGCAGGCGAACTACAACCAGGTCGACTGGCAACAGCCCGGCAAGCACATCGACGTGAGGAAGCGCGTCGTCTAGAAGAAGGTCGTGGTGAAGCGCAGCCATTGGCGCAACGGCCAGAAGTATTCCAGCTGGAAGCGGCACCAGC
>NZ_RZOJ01000552.1:0-3189 GCF_003998845.1 Mesorhizobium sp. M4A.F.Ca.ET.022.05.2.1
GGGGTGGCGCCCTGGTGATGATGGCGGGCGCGACGGCGCACCGACGCGCAGGCGGCGGTCGAGCAGCGACATCGCCGCGCCCGCCATCATCACCAGGGCGCCACCCCAGATCAGCGTCACCAGCGGCTTCCACCACAGCCGAACGACGACGGAGCCGTCATTGCCCTCGTCGCCAAGCGACAGATAGAGCTGGCTGAACCAAACAGTCCTGATGCCGGATTCGGTGGTCGTCATCTGGCGCACAGGATAGAAGCGCTTGGCCGAGCTGATCTCGCCCTTGGCGTTGCCGTCGGCGCCGATGAACAGGAAGCGGCCGCGATCCTCGCTGTAGTTCGGTCCTTGCGCCGGGTAGAGACCCTCGAAGCGGAGCCTATGGCCGGAGAGCTCCACCGTATCGCCGGCGCGCATGGTCAGGATCTTCTCGGTGCCGAAACTCATGGTCCCGACGATGCCTAGCAGGGTCAGGCCGAGGCCGAGATGGGCGAGCGCGGTGCCGAACACCGAGCGCGGCAGGCCGGCGAAGCGGCTGAGCGCAACCGCCGGCGCAACATTGCCGATACCCGATTTGACGGCGAGATCGGTGAGCGCGCCGCAGACCAGCCAGACGGCGAGACCGACGCCAAGCGCGGCGAACACCGACGCGCCGTCGATGAACAGCGCCGTCACCAGCACGGCGGCGAGCGCTGCCGCGAAGGCGGCCATCAGCCGTTGGGCGGCGGCAAGGACGTCGCCGCGCTTCCAGGCAAGCAGCGGCCCGAACGGCACGATTGCCAAGAGCGGCAGCATCAACGGGCCGAAGGTCAGGTCGAAGAACGGCGCGCCGACCGAGATCTTGCCGCCGGTGACGGCTTCCAGCGCCAGCGGATAGAGCGTGCCCACCAGCACCGTGGCCGTGGCGGTGGTGAGGAACAGATTGTTGAGGACCAGCGCGCCCTCGCGCGAGATCGGATGGAACAGGCCGCCGGCGGTCAGCCTCGAGGCGCGCAGCGCGAACAGCGCCAGCGAACCACCGATGAACAGCGTCAGGATGCAGAGGATGAAGACGCCGCGCGCCGGGTCGGTGGCGAAGGCATGCACCGAGGTAAGCACGCCGGAGCGCACCAGGAAGGTGCCGAGCAGCGACAGCGAGAAGGTGAGGATGGCGAGCAGCAGCGTCCAGATCTTCAGCGCCGAGCGCTTCTCCATGACGATCGCCGAATGGAGCAGCGCCGTACCTGCCAGCCAGGGCATGAAGGACGCGTTCTCGACCGGATCCCAGAACCAGAAACCGCCCCAGCCGAGTTCGTAATAAGCCCAGTAGGAGCCCATGGCGATGCCGCCGGTGAGGAACATCCAGGCGACCAGCGTCCATGGCCGCACCCAGCGCGCCCAGGAGGCGTCGATGCGGCCCTCGATGAGGGCGGCGACCGAGAAGGAAAAGCAAATCGAGAAGCCGACATAGCCGAGATAGAGCAGCGGCGGATGGATGGCGAGGCCGAGGTCCTGCAGGATAGGGTTGAGGTCGCGGCCCTCGATCGGCGCCGGGTTCAGCCGGATGAAGGGATTGGACGTCGCCAGGATGAACAGGAAGAAGGCGCAGCCGATCGCCCCTTGCACGGCGAGCACATTGGCCCTGAGCGTCGCCGGCAGGTTTGAACCGAACACGGCGACGAGCGTGCCGAAGAAGGTCAGGATCAGCACCCAGAGCAGCATCGAGCCCTCGTGGTTGCCCCAGGTACCGGTGATCTTGTAGATCAGCGGCTGCAGCGAGTGCGAGTTCTCCCAGACGCTCGCCACCGAGAAGTCGGACCCGGCATAGGCGCTGGCCAGCGCGGCGAAGGACAGCGCGGTGAGCGCGAAGCCGGTGACCGTCACAGGACCGCCAACCGCCATCATTTTCTGGTTGCCGACGCGCGCGCCATAGAGCGGCACCAGCATCTGCACCAGTGACAGCGCAAAGGCCAGGACGAGCGCGAAATGTCCGGTTTCGACCATTATTCGCTCTTGCTCTCCTGCCAGACGCCCTTGGCTTTCAGCCCATCGGCGACTTCCTTGGGCATATAGCGCTCGTCATGCTTGGCGAGCACGCTGTCGGCGACGAAGATACCGTCCGGCCCGAAGCTGCCTTCGGTGATGACGCCTTGCTCCTCGCGGAACAGGTCGGGCAGGATACCGGTATAGCTGATCTTGACCGATTTCTGCTTGTCGGTCACCGAGAAGGCGACCGTCGCGCCCTGCCCGCGCACGATCGTGCCCTTTTCGACCAGCCCGCCCAGCCGGATACGCTGGCCGGGCTGAACAGTCGCCGTGGCGAGATCGCCGGGCATGTAGAAATAGGAGGCTTTCTGGCCAAGCGCGTAGAAGGTGAGACCGGTGGCGGCGGCGAGGAACGCCAGCCCGGCCACGATCACCGACAGCCGCTTCTGCTTGCGTGTCATCGTCTACTCCGTCGCCATCAGGCCGAGCGTGGCGGCAAAAGCGGTGAACTTCTTCGCTTCATCGCTCCCGGCGCCAAAGACGGCAATGGCGCGGCCGAGCGCATCGCGCGCCTGGTCGGCCTTGCCCAGCACCGCATAGGAACGAATGAGCCGCATCCATCCTTCCACGTCGCGCGGGTTTTGTCTGAGCTTTTCATCGAGGCCGGCGACCATGGTCTCGATCATCGCCTGCCTGTCCTGCGGCGACATCTGCTGCGCGGCATCGACCGCTTGCGCGTCCGGGCCATTGGCGGGCGCGATCCCTGCGACGGATTTGCCCGCTGCGTCGGCCAGCGCCTGCTCGACCGCGCCACGCCACGGAGAATCCGGCGGCAGCGCACCCAGCATCTTTTGCCAGGCAGCCGTCGCCTCGCCGGCACGGCCTTCCTGAGCGAGACCCATCGCCAGGTAGAAGCTCGCCTTCGCATTGGCGGGGTCCTGCTTCAGCGCCGCCTCGAAGGCATCTTGAGCCTCGGCCGAGACGATGCCGCCGGCGGCGTTGGCGATCGCCTCGCCCAGACCTACCTGGCGCGCGGCGCTATCGCCGTCGAGGCGGATGGCGTTGCGGTAGGCTCGCGCCGCGTCGGAATAGCGCTGCAGCCGCAGATAGACCGGCGCCAGCACGTCCCAGCCCCTGCCGTCGGACGGGTTGGCGGCAAGATGCGCCTCGGCGCGCGCCACCAGCTCGTCGACCGAGGAATCGGCGGGATTCTTGGCGAGCCTCTCGGCCAAC
>NZ_RZOJ01000553.1:0-3184 GCF_003998845.1 Mesorhizobium sp. M4A.F.Ca.ET.022.05.2.1
GTCCTGGACCAGCCGGTTCTGGTGATCGGCCATGATGCCGTTCACGTTCTGCAGGTCGTCCTGCAGGGCCTGCGACAGCGTCGAGCGATCCTGGACGAGCCGGTTCGTGTGATCCGCTATCAGGCTGTTGACGTTCTGCAGATCGGCTTCCAGGGCCCTGGATAGCTGGCTGCGCTCTTCCGCGACCCGCTCGGAATGACCGGCGATGGCGCCCTTGATCGTGCTGATATCGGCCTCGAGCGCGCGCTTGAGGATATCGCGGCCCTCGGCGAGCTTTTCGACCTGGCCTGCGACCAGCCCGTCGATGCTGGCCCGGCCCTCCGCCAGCTTGGCGAGGTCGGCTTCGAGCGTCTGCGACAGCAAGCTGCGGTCGTCGGCCAGCCTGACGGAATGACCCTCGATCAGGTTCCTGATGCCCGACAGGTCGCTCTCCAGCGAACGGCTGAGCTCACCCCTGTCTTCGGCGAGCTTGGCGGAGTGGGTCTCGATCAGGTTCCTGATGCCGATGATGTCGGTCTCGAGCGCCTTGGCAAGCACGGAGCGGCCTTCGCCGATCTTCTCGACCTGGCCGGCGACCAGCCCATCAATGCTGGCGCGGCTGTCGGCCAGCTTGCTGAGATCGGCTTCCAGGGCACGCGACAGAATGTTGCGCCCCTCGGCGAGCTTCCCGACATGCCCGGCAACCATTTCATCAATGATCGTACGGGCTTGCACGAGTTTTCCTGAGTCTTCATTCAAAGCCTGGGCAAGCCGGTTGCGACCCTCTTCGAGCTGCTCCAGATGGCTGCCGAGCGATGCGTCGATGGCGGCGCGCGATTCGTTGACCTTGCGCAGATCCTCTTCCAGCGCGCGAGCGATAAGGTTGCGGCCTTCCGCCAGCTTCTGCACCTGGTCGGTCACGGCTGCATCGATTCCGGCGCGGCTTTCGGCGAACGTCGCCAGGTCGGCCTGCATGGCGGCAGCCATGCGGTCACGGCTTTCCGAGAGCTTGCGGCTGTGGTTCTCCACCGCTTCCTCGATGCCGACGCGGGCATCCGCGAGCCGCTGGATGTCGCTGTCGAAGGAACGCGACACGACATGGCGGGCGGCTTCCATGCGGCCGGCGAAGTCGCTGGCGCGGGCCTCGAGCATGGAGGAGGTTGACGAGACGATGTCGGCCATGTCCGCGCCGATCTGGGTCTTGCCCTGGTCGATCATCGCCGACAGCTGGTCCTTGCTCTCGGCGAAAGTGTGGGCGATCTCGCGTGCGCGTTCGACCAGCGTCTCGTTGATCTGGCGCGCGCGCGCCTCGAGCGCGGCGTTGAGTTTCTGAGTGCCGGTGTCGAGCGCCTCGGCGCGGGTCTGGAATTCGCTGATCAAAGCCTGGCCGCGCTCGGCCAGCGTGCGCTCTATGCCGCTGAGGCTGTTTTCGAACTCGGAGCTCAGCGTGCGAGCGGCGCCGCCGAGCAGCGAAACCATGCCGCTGGTGCGGTCGTCGAGCAGGTCGGTCAGCGACCGGGTGAGGCCGTCGGTGGTGTCGGTCAGCTTGGCGATACGCGTATCGAGCAGGCTGGCGAAGGCCTCGCCCGAGGTCGACAGCCGGTCGGTGATCGTATCGAGCCGGCCTTCGACAGAATCGAAGATCGACATCGAGCTCTCGTTGATGCGGTCGATCAGCGTGTCGCCGGAATTGTTGATCGTCATCGACAGCTTGGTCGAGGCATTGAGGATCGAGTCGCGGATGATGTCGCTGGCCGAGCCGATCTCGTCCCTAAGCGTCTCATGCGCGCTGGCTATCGAGGCGCGGACGCGCTCGGCATGGGTGACGACGGCTTCGCGCTCGCTGCCGAGACCGTCGACCAGCGAGCGGATGCGGGCTTCGTTCTCCGAATAGGACCGCTCGATCTGGTTGACTTCGCTGTGCACCAGCGTTTCCAGCTCGACGGCACGCGCCAGCGTGCGTTCGATGCCTTCGCCCATCGCCGCCACCTCGCGGCGCACGGCCTGACCGATCATCATGACGCGGTCCTGGGCAAGGTTCTCCGGCTCGGCCAGGCGGAAGGCCACTTCCGTCATCGACTGCGCCGCAATGCGCATCTCCTGGGCCCGGCGCACCATCGCCGCGAACGCCCAGAACAAAATGACGGGGATGATCGCCGCGACCGCGAGGCCGATCAGCTCGGGGCGGGCGAAGAACTGGTCGACGGTGCGGATTTTCCAGATGCCCGGGCCGAACAGGAGGTTGGCCAGGCCGCCGGCGCCGGCGATCCAGGCCAGCGAAATGAACGCCACGACCCAGTAGATGGTGCTCGACGCGCGCCGGTTGAGACCGTGCAGCAGCGTGCGATAATCCTTCTGGCGGTCATCATTGGCCGGGGTGAAGCCGGCCGGCTGCGCGCCGTTGCGCGTTTCAACCGGACGCAACTCGGCCGGCTTGGGCTTCGCCGCCGGCTGCGTGTTCTGTGCTGGTTTTGCGTTCTGGTTCTGAACGACCGCCGGCTCCTCCTTCTGGCTGCGCCCTTCGCGCGCCAGCTCGTCAGCCGCGGCTGAAATCTGCGCTTCCAGGTCTTCCATCGACGCCGCCATATCGAGGCCGCCGTCGCCATCTCCCTCTACGCTCAAATCCAGGTCGAGCGCCCGTTCGAGTTCCTTGGCTACGTCGCTGTCGAGAGTTCGTATCGTTGGTTTCTTCGCCATGCCTTCGCTACCCTGTACTAACTGCCGAGGAACTTATGATTTTGGCCCGAGATTCTGGCTTGTCTTATCCCACGCAGGAGGCTGAAAATGGACCCTCGTATCGTAATGACACACAGGGGTAAAGAAAACCTGCATTCTGGGCGATACGTAAAACTTTAAATATAGGGTTAACGGAGACGTGATTTCGGCGCCTCCCTGTCAACATTTTTTCAGACCAATCATTAACCCGTTTGCTACGGGATTCGCCTAGTTTTCCAGGCAGTCAGACACCTAGGAGCTGCAATATCCATGCGCGGCGAAAGCGGCATTGCCTTTTCCATGCCCGGCGGCGACGTTTCGGGAACGGCCCAGTCACGACCTGTGGATCTCGCGCATCTTTCGCGCCAGACGATGGGCGATCGCGTTCTCGAGCAGGAGGTGCTGGCGTTGTTCGTACAGCAGGCGCTTGCCGTGCGCGACAAGATCCTCGACGCGGACGTCAAGGAGAGGCTGCTCCTGGCGCATGGGC
>NZ_RZOJ01000554.1:0-3180 GCF_003998845.1 Mesorhizobium sp. M4A.F.Ca.ET.022.05.2.1
GTTCAACGCCGCCGCCGATCCCAACGAGCAATGGTTCTCGACGCCGCATGTCTTCCTCTACGTCGGCGGCTTCGTGGCGGCGGTGCTGCTTTATTTCCAGGCCGTGAGACCGGCGACCAGGCTGCAGCAATCGTTCCGCGATACGGTTCTGCCGATGATCTTCGGCTTCGTCCGCGATGTGCGCTACCAGCATGGTGTGCGGCCGAATTCCTTCGACCGGCTGCCGCGCGAGACGATCGGGGCCTTCAACCGGCAGAGCTTCGACGACATCATATCGGGCCGCTACGAGGATTTTCCCTTCGAACTCTACGAGGCGAAGCTGACGGAGGGCTCCGGCAAGAGCCAGCAAACGGTCTTCAAGGGCGTCATCGTCGCCTTCGAGACCATCGAGCCGTTCCCAGGCATGCTGGTTGCGGCGCGCAAGGCCGGCAAGGTGGTCGGCTTCTTCCGCGGCATGTTCTCCAGCAAGCTGCAGGAACTGGCCTGCGGCGTGCCGGAACTCGACGCCAGCTACGAGTTCCGCACCGACAATGTCGACGCTGCGAGGCCGCTGGTCACCGGACGCCTGGCCAGCGCGCTGACCTGGCTCGGCGAGACATGGCCATATGACCAGGCCCGCATCGCGCTCAACGGCAGCGACGGCTTCCTGCTCATGCCGCGCAGCAAGAACTTCTTCGAGTTGCCGGACATCTCCGTGCCGATCGACTACCAGACCCATATCGCGCCGATGATCGCCGATCTCGGCGCGATGCTGGCGACGGCGGCGCTGGTGCGCAAGATCGGCGCGGCGGACGAAGCGGCCGGCTAAAGCGCGTCGCGCTGGAAACGGGTCCAGGCGACGCGCTTTAGGTCTTTGTTTTTATGCATGTCGTTTTCGCAAAACCGCTGCACACTTTTGCGCGACGTGCATTAGCTCTCAGCAGTCGAAGCCGTAATTGCTGCGCATATAGTCCGCGTCCTGCTCGGACATCTTCTTCAGCATCACGCAGACGGTGTAGCTGCCGACCTGATGGCCGTCCCTGATGTAACCCCAGTCGGAAATGTCGTCGCGGGAGAATTCGATATACTGGCCGTAGACGACATTTTGGACGATCTCGGGCTCGTTGGCCAAAATGCCGGCAAAGCCCGAGGCGGTGCGCTTGAAGGGGATGACCCAGAAATGCTCCGTCGCATCGCCATCGACGATCATCACCTTCAGTTTGAATTTGTCGGTCCCCGGCGGCGGCGCCTCGGACAAGGCCAGGAAGTCATCCAGGCTGGCTCGCGCCTGTTCTATCGCCGTCGTCATCTCCGGATCGTCCGACCGCACCATGACGGTCTTGTCGTCGCCTTGGGCGTGAACATGCACGGGCGCAAGCGCCAGCATCAGGGACAGCACCGCGCGGGCTAAGAACTTCATGCAACGACCCCTCCACCCGGAAGGCGGGATCATCGTGCATCAGGTGCTGATTTTCAACCGAAGCGCAGCTTCATGCCGAGGATGGCGATCACGAACAGGAAGGTGACGCCATTGGCGAGGATGACCGGCCAGGAGCCGATCAGCAGGCCGTAAAGCGTCCACAGGAAGACGCCGGTGGCGATGGAGCCGGTGGCGAACAGCGAGATGTCGCCGGCGCGGCGCTCGCGCGCCACCTTGGCGACCTGCGGAATCCAGCCAAGCGTGGTGATGAGCGCGGCAAACGCGCCGATGATTTCAATTGCGGGATGCAAGGGCGGGGACTTTCGAACAGGCGCCTGATGTGCGGTGCGTCCTATGCCAGATCGATCGGGCCCTGGGAAGCGGGCAGCGCGGCTGGACCAATCAAACAAAAGCGGGTCGCCCCGCTTTGTTGCTTAAAGTCCGCTCGGCACGATCCCGGCCAGCCAGTCCGCCGACCGTTTCGCCATGCCGACCGTCGCGGACGCGGCGCGGCTGAGATCGGTCTTGACCACGGCGTAGCCGGCCTTGGTGCGGTAGAGCACCGCGCTGCCGCCATTGACCGCCGCTTCATAGGCGACCGGCTTCGCGGCTTCGGTTTCCGCCACCGTGGCCGGCGAGCCGACGGGGACGCTGGGCCGGTGGCTGAGCTCGGGCGGCAGCGGATCGACCGTGGCCTGCCTGGGCGTCAGGTCAGGCTTCGAGGCTATCGCGGCGAGCTCGGAGGAAGACGCCGAACCCTTGGCGCGGCAGATGCCTGAAACCAGCGGATAGTTGAAGTTGCGCTCGTGCAGCATCTGGCTTTTCATCGCCGCTTCGCAATCGGCGATCGTCGCCCACTTGGCCGGCGTTTCGCCGATATACTCGCAAAGCTTGGCGTCGCAGTCGCAGCCGACGATGGTCATGGCGACAAGGGCGGTCTTGATCACGGTCTTGTCCTCGGATTCGTTCCCAAATGACCAGTCGCCGGGGAACAAGGCGGGATTTGGCCACGATTATGATTTGTGCGTGACGGAATGTTTCCGAGGCTCCGGCTGTGACTGAAAAGCCTCAACCGTCGTAGACGTGCTTGAGCCTGGCGCCGGCCTTGATCAGCGCCGGCAGCGCCGTATGCAGCTTGCGCACGGCGACGGTCAGGCCGGTCCGGCGTGTGTCCGGGTCGGCCGGGAGCGGATAGCGTTAGCCGATTCCGGCGCCCGTTGCAGCCATGCGTGTGGGGTGAAAGCCACGTGGGCAAGTCCATGGCTGACGAAAGACGCCCACGGTTGGACGGCAAGGCGACCGGAGACGGGAGGCCGCGAAGAAGAGAGAGCCCAAAAACAGTCGGCGCTGGGATTTCTCCCAGCGCCTCCCTGTCAGATCAGGACACGGTCGCGGCAGCAACTCCCGAAAGATGTCGCGCCAAGCCGGCCTTGATTTTGACGGTCCTGCCAGTCGCCACCCGAGGGCAGCGCCCGTTCCAGACCACGCCGGTCACCACCCTTGCGGGCTTCGCCCAGCGTGCCATCGAAGGTTTTCACCGGCCTTCATGGCAGCATCGGTCCGCCGTCGGCGTTCGCACGCTTTCCGCGGCCCCGCCGGCATCCGTCCCTCCAACAGGCAAGCCTGCTCTCGTTCCGGACCGTGCGGGCCTCAGGAAATCCGCCTTTCCGCTTTGCCTTTCGGCTGGGCGATCGGTAGCCGCCTGAGATGGGTTTAACGTACGCCGGGTAAGGGCTTTGGGGAACCGCCACCAGCCTGTGGATAGCGGGATTATCGGGGAC
>NZ_RZOJ01000555.1:0-3165 GCF_003998845.1 Mesorhizobium sp. M4A.F.Ca.ET.022.05.2.1
GACGCGCTTCATTGGCGAGACCGCCGCTTCCGGCCGGGCCGGCCCATCGGCAGCGTGGATGGCGTTGAGCGTCGCGAGCGCCGCGATGCCGGTCAGCAATGCTGTGGCGAGCGGCCTGAACCGATGGATGATGTTCACCATGACCTCCTGAGACGAACGTTCCCGAACAGGCCGGCCCGGCGCATGATCCGCTGCCGAGGCACTTCGAACGATCGGCCACGCAGCCCAGATCGGCGCGCGACCGGTCACAATACCGAAGTGCAACTACTGCTAATCGTGCCCGCGAGCAGAACCCGCTCAAAACCCTATAGCCCCCCACGGGCTACGTGGAAGCGATTTGTCGTTGCCAATGTTGGAATATTTTAGGCAGTATATCGCGCGGATGTTTTTGGCGGGGGCCTCAACTGACCGCGCGGGGCAATGTTCTGGTCGGCGGTTCCAAAGCTCGGTTTTGGGGCCACCACGATCTCGACAATATTTCTGTATCTTGATCCAGTCCTTGCTGACTTTTGGGAGAGTCTCACCGTGACAAAACTGACAAACACCATCATTGCGTCCGCATTTCTTTCCACCGCGATGTGGCTGGTGCCGGCCTTCGCCGCCGACCCCGGCACCGCGAATGCCGGCAATGGCGAAAGCATGCGCGATGGGGGATCGGGCGACTACACGCCGGGGCGGGCAAAGCCGATCGCGCCGCCGAAACTGACCGAGGACGAGGCCAGCCGCGCCGCGCCGCTCGCCGACGAGGACGCGGCGGTCAAGTCCTATGGCGTCGTGGGGCGTTCCGCCGACGGCAAGGAGATCAAGATCGAGGCGAACGAGGCGCTGAAGGAGCTGATCATTGAGGAGCTGAACGCGCCGGCCGACGGGCAGGGGTCCGACGCTTCCGGTCCACAGAACACCGAAGATCCGGGGCTGACTGAGGGCGAAACCGGTCGCCAGGTCTTCGGCACGGACGATCGCGAGCAGGTCAAGAACACCAAGACCTATCCGTTCTCGGCCATCGGCTACCTCGAAGCCAAGTCGCCCAAGACCGGCAAATACGGCAGCTGCTCGGCGACGCTGATCGGGCCGCGCACCGTGCTCACCGCGGCGCACTGCCTCTATAGCCATGAAGACGGCGCGTGGCTCGATGAATATCTGTTCGTGCCGGGCCTCAACGGCGGCACCGCCGACGACGCGCCGTTCGGCGCCTTCACCTATGAGAGCGCCTATATCCTGCAGGGCTTCATCGACAACTACCAGGGGTTTTACGGCTCGGTCGTGCCGTGGGATCTCGGCATCGTCACCCTGAAGCAGGACATTGGCACCAATCTCGGCTGGCTGGGCTATGCCAATTACGAGGATCTGGGCGATTTCACCGCCAACATCGTCGGTTATCCCGGCGACAAGTCGATGGGCACGATGTGGAAGGCAAGCTGCGAAGTGCACGCCGAGAACATCGGCACGGATTACTTCCAATATGACTGCGATACGTTCCCGGGCTCGAGCGGAAGCTCGGTCTACGCCTATGACAATGCCGCGAAGCAACGCGTCATCAGCGGCGTCAACGTGGCCGAGGGCCCGGAAGCGAACACCGCGGTCAGGCTCAACGCCGCTAATGTCGAGTGGATCAACGGCCTCTACAAATAGGCCGGCTCAAATCTGCCTAACGGCTGCGTTGAACAGGCGGCGGGAACTCTCGCCGCCTTTTCGTTTCCGGGCGCCGCTCGACTGGCCGTTACTTGGACTGCGCCTCTGGCTGTCCCTGGCGCACATAGGCCTCGATCGCCGTGGCAAAGTTGGCTGAGCCGGCCTTGCGCTGCTTATCTATATAGCCGGCAAAGTAACTCCAGAAGGAAACGGCGTAGTCGCGAAAGTAGGCGTCCGCCACCTTGCGTGAACACAGGTCGCTCTCGACGCAGATGGAGAGGCGATTGAGGAAATAGACGACGCGGTCGAAATGATCGCTGAAATCGGCGAGCGGCATGGTGCCGCCATCAGTGGTCATCGCCTCGATGCCGATGCGCTGCCTGAACACCTGCTCCTCGGTGGGAGTCGGATTGGCGCTGAGCAGATTGTCGTATTTGGCGTTGAGCCCCGTCAGCCGCTCCTTGAGCGCCCGTTGCGCCTGCTGCAGGTCCTTGCTCTCCCATAGCTCGACCAGCGACATGGTCTGCTCGACACGCTTCTGCTCCTGGTTGGCCAGGAACTGGAAGACGGAGAACAGAAGGGTGAAGATGATCACCAGGCGCACCAGAAGGCCCGACCAGGCATAGGCCAGCATGCGCCAGTCACGATCGGTGAAGGGGTTCGATTCCTTCTTGATCTCGTGGCTGCTCGGCCACGGGAAACCCTCCGTGGTCTCAGGCAGCGCCTCAGCCTTCCTGATCGCCGGCGGCTCCGTAGATGCCGTCGCTGGCGTAACCTTACCCCCCGGTTTTTTCATCGGCAGCTGTCCAGGTCGATAATGGCGGAGGGGTCGAGCACGATGCCCGGCGCCTCGAGCTTTTTCTTCAGGCAGTCGAGCTGCAAACGCGAAATCATGAACTGCACGTCAGGCTCGGCGGGCGCCTTGTTCGGCGAGGGCAGGGCCTCGACCACGCCGCGCGAGGCGCAGCCGCTGAGATCGACCACGACGGCCTCATTGCCGGTCTTGGCGATCTGGTCGTACTGGTCGAGAAAGCAACTCGCCAATTCGGAATTGGTCACGATCTGCTTGGCGCAGAGGCCGCAGGTCTCCTCTGCCGAGGCATGGGCGAACGACAGGCCCGCGGCAAGAAGGACCGCTCCGAGCCAGCAAAGAACCTTGGTTTTCACGAGCGTCCTCATCCTTTCCGCGCCGCGCCAGAATGTCCACATACCAAGCCCGTCGCGCAAGAGCCGCTGCGCGATTGCGACAGGCTTTTGCTGCGGCCTGCATTCAGGCGCGCGGCACCGTCTCCATCGGAAAGATCATCACCGCGCCCTTTGGGCCGCTCCTGTCGGTAAGCTTCATCACCGAGCGCGTCGAGGGCGCCATGCCGATATCGGTCAGCATGTCGGAGAAGCCGGAGCCGCCGGCCGCGCGGGTGGCCGAGGGCACGCCGTCCTGCGCCAGGAAGCTCAGGTCCTCCTTCTCGCTCTGCGGCGGCGCCTCGGTCAGCACCGCGATCATCCGCTCCATACCGCAGCTGGTGTCGGTGA
>NZ_RZOJ01000556.1:0-3157 GCF_003998845.1 Mesorhizobium sp. M4A.F.Ca.ET.022.05.2.1
GGACATGGGGACGGATCCGGCCGGCAAGCCGCTGAAGCCGCTGTTTCGCAAGGCCTTCGAATATTCCGACGGCTGGGTCAACGATGCCCGCCTGGTGGCACTGAATGCTCGCGACGCCGCCGACCGCGGCGCGATCATCCGCACCCGCACCAAGGTCGTCGGCGCGCGTCGCGAAGGCGACCTCTGGGCAATCCGGCTCGAGGACCTGAGGACCGGTGACACCGAGGAAGTCAAGGCCAGGCTTCTGGTCAACGCCGCCGGCCCCTGGGTCGATCACGTGCTTTCGGCGACGGTCGGCCAGAACGACGTCCACAATGTCCGCCTCGTGCAAGGCAGCCACATCGTCATCGCCAAGAAGTTCGATGATCCGCGCGCCTATTTCTTCCAGAACAAGGATGGCCGCATCATCTTCGCCATTCCCTATGAGGAAGAGTTCACGCTGATCGGCACCACCGACCGCGACTATCCGGGCGATCCGCATGATGTGAAGATCAGCGACACCGAGATTGACTATCTCTGCGCCGCGGCAAGCGAGTATTTCGCGCAACCGGTCAAGCGTTCCGACATCGTCTGGACCTATTCGGCCGTGCGCCCGCTTTATGACGACGGCGCCTCTAGGGCGCAGGAAGCGACCCGCGACTATGTTCTGAAAACCGATGGCGGCGAGGGGTCCGCGCCGATCATCAACGCCTTCGGCGGCAAGATCACCACCTATCGCCGGCTGTCGGAATCGATGCTGGAAAAGATCGAAAGCTTCCTCGGCAAGCGCGGAAAGCCCTGGACCTCGAACGCGCCGCTGCCGGGCGGCAATTTCCCGCCCACCGGCTTCGAGGCGCAAGTTGCGAAACTGAAGAGCGCCTATCCGTTCCTCGATCAGCGCCTGGCGCGTCGGTTGACCCGGCTCTACGGCACGCTGGCGCAGGCCGTGCTGGGGCTCGCCAAGTCGAATGCCGATCTCGGCCGCAACTTCGGCGCTGATCTCTACGAAGCCGAGGTTCGCTACCTCGTCGAAAACGAATGGGCGCTGACCGCTGAGGATGTATTGTGGCGCCGGACCAAGCGTGGCCTGCATCTCAGTCGCGAGCAGGCCGCGACGCTCGACGAATTCATGCGTGGAATAAGTCGCCGCCATGTCGCGGCGGCCGAATAGGATGGCCGTGTGATGCACAGAGCCGGGGAGGAGGCATCATGCTGGAATTGAGAAACGTGTCGAAGACGGTCGGCGCGGCGGAGCATATCCGCGACGTGTCGCTGACGCTCCAGCACGGCTCGCTGAACGTGCTGCTCGGACCGACGCTGTCCGGCAAGACCAGCCTGATGCGGCTGATGGCCGGCCTCGACGCGCCGACCTCCGGCTCGGTCTGGTTCGACGGCAAGGACGTCACCGGCCAGCCGGTGCAGAAGCGCAACGTCGCCATGGTCTATCAGCAGTTCATCAACTACCCGGCGATGACCGTTTACGAGAACATCGCCTCGCCGCTGAGGGTCGCCGGCGCCGAGCAGGCGAAGATCGACAAGGAAGTGCGCAACGCCGCGGCACTGCTGAAGCTCACGCCCTATCTCGACCGCACCCCGCTCAGCCTGTCCGGCGGCCAGCAGCAGCGCACCGCGCTCGCCCGCGCCATCGTCAAGAACGCCAGCCTCGTGCTGCTCGACGAGCCACTCGCCAATCTCGACTACAAGCTGCGCGAGGAGCTGCGCGCCGAGCTGCCGAAGATCTTCGCCGCCGCCGGCACCATCTTCGTCTACGCCACCACCGAGCCGCACGAGGCGCTGCTGCTCGGCGGCAATACGGCGACACTTTCGGAAGGCCGCGTCACCCAGTTCGGCCCGACCATCGAGGTGTTCCGCAAGCCGGTCGACCTGGTGACGGCAAGAACCTTTGCCGATCCGCCGCTCAACACCATCGTGCTCGCCAAGAAGGGTCCGGTTTTCCTGCTCGAGGGCGGCGTGACGCTGCCGGTGCCGGCCGAGCTCACCGGCATTGCCGACGCCATCTACACGATCGGCTTCCAGCCGCATCATCTGTCGCTCGAGCGGCCCAATGCCGCCGCCGTGCCGGTGCGGGCCAAGGTCACCATCACCGAGATCACCGGCTCGGAGAGCTTCATCCATCTCGATTTCGCCGACGCCCGTTGGGTGATGCTGACCCACGGCATCCGCGACTTCGAGCCCGACGCCGTGGTCGAGGTGTTCATCGATCCGCGCCACATCATGGTCTTCGACGGAAACGGCCGCGCCGTGGCCGCCGCGCCGAAGCTGGCGGCTTGAGGAGGAAGCGATGGCACGCATCGACGTCAACCACATCCGCCACTCCTACCTGCCCAATCCGCAGAAGGATTCAGATTTCGCCCTGAAGGAGGTGCACCACACCTTCGAGGATGGCGGCGCCTACGCGCTGCTCGGGCCTTCCGGCTGCGGCAAGACCACGCTGCTCAACATTATTTCGGGGCTGCTCCACCCCTCGCACGGCCAGTTGCTGTTCAACGGCAAGGACGTCACCAGGCTGTCCACTCAGGAGCGCAACATCGCCCAGGTGTTCCAGTTCCCGGTCATCTACGACACCATGACCGTCTACGACAATCTGGCCTTCCCGCTGCGCAACCGCGGCGTGCCGGAGGCCGATGTCGACCGCAAGGTGCGCGAGACGCTGGAGATGATCGATCTGGCGTCATGGGCGAACCGGAAAGCGCGCGGCCTGACCGCCGACCAGAAGCAGAAGATCTCGCTTGGCCGCGGCTTGGTGCGTTCGGACGTCAACGCCATCCTGTTCGACGAGCCGCTGACCGTCATCGACCCGCACATGAAGTGGGTGCTGCGCTCGCAGCTGAAGCAACTGCACCGCCGTTTCGGCTACACCATGGTCTATGTCACGCACGACCAGACCGAGGCGCTGACCTTCGCTGACCGGGTGGTGGTCATGTATGACGGCGAGATCGTCCAGATCGGCACGCCGGCCGAATTGTTCGAGCGGCCGCGCCACACCTTTGTCGGCTATTTCATCGGCTCGCCCGGCATGAACGTCATGCCGGTGGCGATCGACGGCAGAACCGCGACGATCGGCAGCCAGCGCATCGAATTGCCGGGCGTGCCCAAGACTGTCAGCGGGAACACCGGCGCCGGCTCGATCGAGCTCGGCATCCGCCCCGAATATGTC
>NZ_RZOJ01000557.1:0-3144 GCF_003998845.1 Mesorhizobium sp. M4A.F.Ca.ET.022.05.2.1
CAGCTGGCGCTTCCGAAAGGCACGCCGAGCCACCGCGTGATGGGCTATGCCTGGGCGGCGCTGATGCTTGTCATCGCCGTCTCGAGTTTCTGGATCCGGCAGATCCGCCTGATCGGCCCGTTCAGTCCGATCCATCTCCTGTCGATCCTGGTGCTGGTCACCGCGCCGCTGGCGGTGTGGTATGCGCACACCCATCGCGTCGCCGCGCATCGCGGCGCCATGATCAAGCTCTATGTCTTCGCCTTGATCGGTGCCGGCATCTTCACGCTGCTGCCTGGCCGGATCATGCATACGGTCGTGTTCGGTCAATAGGCTGGCCAAGGCCTCGCAAGGAAAAATGCCGTGAAAGCACGCGTCAAATGGGTCGAGGAACGCACCTTCGTCGGTGAGTCCGGCAGCGGCCACAAGGTTGTCCTCGGAACAGCGTCCGGCCCGGAGGGCAAAACGCCGGGGCCGAGCCCGATGGAGCTCGTGCTGATCGGCACCGGCGGCTGTTCGGCCTACGACGTCGTCCACATCCTCGAAAAAGGCCGCGAGGCGATCGAGGATTGCGTCGTCGAGCTCGACGCCGACCGGGCAGAGAAGGAGCCCAGGGTCTTCACCCGCATCCACATGCATTTCATCGTCAAGGGCCGCGGGCTCTCGCATGAAAAGGTGAAGCGCGCGATCGACCTCTCGATCGAAAAGTACTGCTCGGCGACCGCGATGATGGCCAAGACGGCGACGGTCACGCATGATTTCGAGGTCGTCGATACCGCCGCGAAATAAGGCAGCAGGGGTCCCGCTTAGGCAGCCATTAGTGCCCTGACGCCGTCCGCAACGAACTGTACGGCGAGCGCCGCCAGGATGACGCCGCAGCCGCGTCAGGATCGAGCGGCCGGTCTGGCCGAGGATGCGATCGATGCGCTCCGCCAGCACGAACACCAGATAGGTGATGGCGAGGCAGACGAAGATGATGCCAACCAGCGCCGCCTGCGCCGCGAAACCGTCGAAGTGTCCCGACAGCAGCACCGTCGCCGAAATCGCGCCCGGGCCGGCGATCAGCGGGATCGCCAGCGGGAAGGCGGCGATATTGTGGATCATGTCCTTGGTGATGGCGACGTCGCCGATCTTCTCCTTGCGGTCCTGCCGGCGCTCGAACACCATTTCGAAGGCGATGAAGAAGAGCAGGAAACCGCCGGCGACGCGGAAGGCCGGCAGCGTGATGCCGAACACCGACAGGATCGAGGCGCCGGCAACCGCGAACAGCGCCATCACCAGGAAGCCGATCACCGAGGCCCGCACCGAAACTTGCTGGCGCTCCTCGCGGTTCATGCCGCGCGTCACAGCGAGGAAAAGCGTCGCCAGCCCGGGCGGGTCGATGGTCACCAGTATGGTGACGAAGGCATTGAACAGGCTGTCGAAGCTCGGCATCGCTGGTCCCCTCCCGCCGGGCGAAGCCCAAGCTCGTCAATTGGTAGAGCAAAGCGGGAGCGGTGGGAACAGGAAGGGAGGGGATTTCAGCCGGCTATTCAGCTTTGCCGCAGTAAGCCTCGAGCCGGTACCCGTCAGGGTCTATGACGAAGGCGGCATAGTAGTTTTCACCATAAGCGGCGCGCAAGCCAGGCGGGCCATTGTCCCTGCCGCCCTCACGCAACGCGGCCGCGTGGAAGGCATCGACGCTCTTTCGCGTCGGCGCGGCGAAGCAGAAATGCAGGCCGGACTCCGTGTCCGCCGGCACCGGCCGCGCGGCTTCATTCACCCAGAGCGCCACTGCATTGGCGCCATAGCCGAGCGAGCCGGGCGACTGGCTGAGGCAGCCATAGCCAAGTGGTTGCAGCACGGCATCGTAGAAGCGCTTCGAGACAGTTGTGTCGCCAACGCCGAGCGAGATGTGGTCAAGCATCGTTTTCTCCGTTTTTTCAATAGGTTGGCCGATCAGCCTCAAGTCGTGCGGCAGGCGAGGAATTCGACCTCGAGCCGCCAGGTGGCGCCGCCGTCATGCGAGCGCTCGCCGAGCCAACGGAACGAATTCTCGGTGATGCGCGAAAAGCTCCAACGCACCGACGCGCCGGAGCCATCGGCGCCGACCTGCACGATCGTCTCGCCCTCGGCGCGGCCGAGCTGCCGGCTGTAGTATTGGTTGCGCGGATCGCTCCAGAAGATGTGCCAGGCATCGACCCCGGGATCGTAGACGCGCAGGGTCGTACCGTAGAACGTCCACGCGCCGAGAGATGTCTGTACACCAGTATTGCGCGCGGGCAGGATCCACACGTCCTGGATCGCCTTGCCCTCCAGAACCCAGCCGAAATGCACCTCGCCACGCCCGGTAAGAACCGTGCCGTCCTCGAGATGGCGGGTGGCGTCGAATGTCCAGGCGCCGACGAAGCGCCCATAGAGCGCCAGCTTTTCGGCTAGGCCGGGGTTGGGCTCGCCGCTGTGCAGGGCCTCAGCGAAGGAATCGATCATGACTACTGCCTCGTTTGTCAGGAGAGCACGACCAATAGAGGCAGGAAAGGGTTCTGCGCTTGGGGAAAATTGCTAACTTTCGGGCGATGACGACGCGTGAGAAGAAAATCGTCTCGGGCCGGGGCTGGCAGGTGTCGGACGTCGTGTGCACCGCCGGCGTCGGCGACAGCCCGTTCGAGGAAGAGCATCGCGGCTTTTGCGTTGCCGCGGTAACCCAGGGCACGTTCCGCTACCGGACACGCGAGGGCACGGCGATGCTTGCGCCCGGCGCGATCCTGCTCGGCAATCCCGGCGCCTGCTATGAGTGCGGGCATGAGCACGGCGCCGGCGACCGCTGCCTCTCCTTCCATTTTTCGCCGACCTATATGGAGCGCATTGTCGCCGACGTGCCCGGCGCCATGCGGCTTGGCTTCGCCGCGCCGCGCCTGCCGCCGTTGCCGGCGCTTGCGCCGCTGCTGGCGGAAGCGGAAGCCGCGCGGGAAACCGGCGACGCCGACGCATTCGAGGAACTCGGCCTGCGCATTGCCGGCGCGGTGGTCAGGACGAGCTCGGATGCCGTTTATGCCGCCCGCGCGCCGAGCCGTCGCGACCAGAAACGGGTCGCCGAGGCGGTGCGGCTGATCGAACTCGAAGCAGACCGCCCGCTGTCGCTCGCCGACCTCGCCAGCAGCGCGGCGACGAGCCCCTATCATTTCC
>NZ_RZOJ01000558.1:0-3136 GCF_003998845.1 Mesorhizobium sp. M4A.F.Ca.ET.022.05.2.1
GTCGAGACGGTGACGAACACCAGCGATCCGGCGCCGGCCGCGGCGCCGGATCGCTGGTGTTCGTCACCGTCTCGACAGGCATCGGCGGCGGCGTCGTCGCCGACGGCCACATCTATCACGGCAGGCGCGGGCTGGCAGCCGAGATCGGCCACATGACAATCACCGGCGAAAGCGACCGCTGCTTCTGCGGCGCCATCGGCTGCTTCGAGGCGGTCGCCTCGGGAACCGCGCTCGGGCGCCGGGCGACACGGCTGACAGCGCCCGGCGACGGATCGCTGCTCCGGCGCCTTGCCAAGGACGGCGACATCTCAGCTCGCCATGTCGTCGAGGCCGCGCGGACGGGCGACGCGACCGCCCGCCAACTGGTCGAGGCGGAAGCCAGATGGCTCGGCATCGGCTTCACCAATCTTCTGCATCTCTATTCGCCGGACCTGATCGTGATGGGCGGCGGCCTTTCCAATGGCTTCGACCTTTTGGCGCCGGGGATCAGGGCGACGGTCGAGGAGCGCGCCATGCAGGCCTACCGCGACGTGCCGATCGTGCCGGCCGAACTCGGCGACCGGGCGGGCCTGGTCGGCGCGGCCAGCCTGATCCTATGGGAGGGCGAGCCCGGCACGGCGCTGGCGATGGTGCAGAACGAGGAGACGAAGAACGGCGCCGGAGGACAGACCGGCGCCAGGGAGGCAAGACAAGGCTGAGCCCAAGCAGCGCGGCGCTCGCAAATATGGAGCCGCCGAGCAGACACGTCCCTTCGTCATTCCAGGGCGAAGCAGGAGCGAAGCGACGTCGTGAAGACCCTGGAATCCATGCCGTAACTTCGAAGTGTTGCTACTGAGCAGAATTCTGCTCCGCCGCTCTTCGCCCGGGGTCGCGGCATGTGCCGCGATAAAGGCCGACAAGCACATCCTTTTGGAAAAGCCCGCCTGCCTGACGGTGCGCGAGATCGACGAACTGCTGGCGCTGAGCAAGGATTACGCCAGGACCATCTTCGTCGGCTACATGCGCCGCTACGCGCCGGCCTATCTGGCGGCGCGCGAGGAATTGCCCACCCACGCCGACATCACCCATGTGCGCATCTTCGACCTCATCCCGGAAGGCCGGCATTTCCTGAAGAAGAGCCAGAACACACTCTACCCCACCGACATCGATCCGGCGATCCTGGCGCGCGGCGCCAGGGAGCGCGACGCGCTGATCCGCGAGGTGGTGGGGGCCGATGCGTCCGCCGACCTCGTGCGCGCATATCGCGGGCTGACGGCGCTCTCCTCGCACCACATCTCGGCGATGCGCGGACTGCTCGGCGAGCCGGTCCGGGTGTTGGCGGCGCACCGCACCAATGGCGGCGCCAACACCAGCGTGACCTTCGACTACGGCCACTTCGCCTGCCTCTATGACGCCGTCGTCGACGAGCTCGGCCTGTTCGACGCCATGATCGAGGTGCGCTCGAACACCAAGCGGGTCCGCATCATCTATGACACACCCTATATCCGCAGCCTGCCGACCAGGCTGGAAGTGACGGAAGCCGGCCCGCTCGGCCCGGTGACGAAGGCGTTCGGACCGCTCTATGGCGACGCCTTCTCCAACGAGCTCGAAACCTTCCACCGCCACATCACCAACGGCACCAGGCCGCTGACAGACCTCGCGGACTCGCGCGCCGACCTCGCGCTGATGGCGGAGATCATCGAGACGATGAAGGAGAGCGGTGGGCGCTGAGCGTTCCGCCTACTTGCCGCAATGGTGGTCGTTGATCTTGTTCAGCGCATTGGCGTCAGGGCCGACCTGGTGGTAGGAGCAGGCTCCGGCCGCCGTCGTGAACAATTGCTGGTCATAGTAGTGCGGGCCCGCGAACAGAATGTCGATGATATCGCGATGCGCGGGGACGTAGCGTTCGGATTCGGCCCGATGGTCGCGGCTTCCGGCGAAGGCCGAGGCGGAGATGCTACAGGCTGCAGCGAAAACGAGAGCGCAGATCGCAAGGCGTTTCGTCGTCATCGGCAAACCCTCCTGGCCGTTGGGATTCCCAGCATACATCCAAAATCGCCAGCCGGACAAAAGTTCCCTGAGCGGCATTGCCAGATTGGGAGCCGGCACTCCTGACTAGATTCTGCCAGGGAAGTCAGCGGCGAGGCGCCTTCGAAAGACATCGGCGAATTTTTCGAAGGTAGCCTCGGTCGGGTGAAGTTCGTTGGCCCACTCGCTTGGGCGCGTGATTGTTCCCTGCGTATCTATCAAATGAAATCTGTTCGAGGCCTTGCTCGCCAATTTGGTCAACAGTGTCTTGAGAAGTTTCAATGCGTCGGCCACAGCCTGCTTGTTTGCAGCCATATTGGTTTGCCCGCTGAAGTCAAAACTCGGTTTGAGCCAGGGCCCGACACCGGGAAATGGGGGAGAGCTGCCGTCCGGAACGGCAAAGTCGTAACAATGCCCGTAGATCGGGACACCATGGGCGTATTTGTTGCGAAAGTCGAAAAGCTCCTGGTAGGAAGCTTCGATCATGCCCAGCGCTTCTTGAAGACGTGCCCTGTTCAGCGGCCTTCCCGCCTGCACATCATTGATGAATATGCAGAATTGATCGCCGGCTATGTCGTTGCCTCCGGCGGAGATCAGGATCGCATCCGGCTTTCCTCGGGCTCCCCAGTTCGCCTTGTTTTGCAATTGTTCCTTCATGCGTTTCTGTTTCGGGAGCGCCAGCTCATCGACCGACGTATCCCCCCAATGTGCGACCGACAGGATGAACGGCTTCGGCCTCCCTATCTTGCCAAGTTTGACGATGATGTCCGTGTCTCGGCAAAGAGGGCCATTGTCGACCAATGGATAATTGAACCAGGAATCTCCGTTTGCCAAAAGCATCAAAGGGACGACCAGCGCTGCCTTTCCGCTGGAAATTGCCGTTGACGCCCTCGCTTCGAAGGCCATTACTCTTTCCTGGTGGCGTCTGGCTCGCGCCTCTTGTTCGCTTTCGATCGCGTCCAAGAGCTTTGCCCTTGTCGCGAATAACCTTAGTGCAAGGGCATTACTGCGTTTCATAGTATCCCTCCCTACATCAGAATGCTGGAAATGACCTGTGAAATTGCCAATGAAGTTGCGTGATAAAGGCAATCATCGTCAACTCTGATTCTCTAGTTGAAGAACACGAATA
>NZ_RZOJ01000559.1:0-3135 GCF_003998845.1 Mesorhizobium sp. M4A.F.Ca.ET.022.05.2.1
CCGGAATTGGTGGTAAAAAAAACGACCGCCGCAATACGATGGAGTTGCGGGATAACCCGACAATCCCGCTTGATATGCACGGGGTCGAGAGCTTATGCGAAGGCATCGACCAATCCGCGGGAGGCAGGAGATCCATATGCGTACCCTCTCCGATGCCTTCATCCCGGAACTGCCGGGTTACTACAAGGGCAAGGTCCGCGAAAACTACGACCTGCCGGACGGCAGGCGCATCATCATCGCCACCGATCGCCTCAGCGCCTTCGACATCATTCTGGCCTCGATCCCGTTCAAGGGCGAGATCCTCACCCAGACCGCCCGCTACTGGTTCGAGGAAACGGCCGACATCTGCCCGAACCATGTTCTCGAATACCCCGACCCGAATGTCGCCGTCGGCACAAGGCTCGATATCCTGCCGGTCGAGATCGTCGTGCGCGGCTATCTGGCGGGAACCACCAGCACCTCGATCCTGACCAGGTACCGGAAGGGCGAGCGGACCATGTATGGAATGAACCTGCCGGACGGCTTGCGCGACAATGAGAGATTGGCCGAGCCGGTGATCACCCCGACGAGCAAGGCCGCGGATGGCGGCCATGACGAGCCGCTGTCGAAGGCCGAGATCCTCGAACAGGGACTTCTTACGCCAGCACAGTGGGATACGGTGTCGGACTACGCCTTGCGGCTGTTCGCCCGCGGCCAGGCGCGCGCCGCCGAACGCGGGCTCATCCTCGCCGACACGAAATATGAATTCGGCAGCGACAGAAACGGGACCATCATCCTGGCCGACGAGATCCACACGCCGGACAGCAGCCGCTACTGGATCGCGGCCAGCTACGAAGAGGCCTTTGCGAGCGGCGAACGGCCGGAGAGCTTCGACAAGGATTTCATCCGGTCGTGGGTCGCGGCGCGCTGCGATCCCTACAGGGATCCGATCCCGACCATACCGGACGAGATCGTCGAACAGGCTTCGCGGGTCTATGCGCAGGCCTATGAGGCGATCACCGGCAAGGAATTCGTCCCCGACGTTTCCGGGGCTACCGTGCTCGATCGCATCCGCGCGAACCTCGAGCGCTACTTTTAGGGTCAAGCCAGCCGCTCCTTGCGACAGCATCGGCGGCGCGTTGACCTGCCGGCGCCGTGACGCTACGGGATCATGTCATCGATCTCAGGGGATTTGCGGTATGGTGCACTACGCGGACGGACGGCCGATCGGCGACCTGACACTGCGGACGCTGGCCATGCCGTCCGACGCCAACGCGGCTGGCGATATCTTCGGCGGCTGGGTGATGGCGCAGATGGACCTTGCCTGCGGCATCCGCGCCGCCGAGCGCGCCAAGGGCCGCGTGGTGACGGCGGCGGTCAAGGAGATGTCCTTCGCCAAGCCGATGAAGATCGGCGACACGCTCTGCATCTACACCCATGTCGAGCGCGTCGGCCGCACCTCGATGGCGCTCAAGGTCGAGGCCTGGGCGCAGCGCTATCTGTCCGACCTGATGGAGAAGGTCACCCATGCCGACTTCGTCATGGTGGCGCTGGACGGCGAGGGCAAGCCGAAGGCGGTTCCGGCCGAAGGCTGACCCGGCTCCGGCAGGCGAGGGCCCTGCCGGCGGGCTGCGTGAGCTCCTTCACAGTCATGCGCAAATTTCCGTGACCAAGTCCGCCGGGGCTTGGGGGAAGACAATGCGTCAACGAACGCTGAACGGTGTTCTTGCGGGAGCCGTCCTGGGCCTGTTCGGCCTGCTCGCCGCAACCGCCTATACCGAGATCAAGCAAGCCGATGCCAGGCTCTCTTGCGCTTCGCAAAATTGCGTCATAGGCAAGCCGCCGGGCGCAAGCGAAAAATGCCTGGCGATCAGTTGCGACGCCGGCCAGAAACCGCGGACGATTGCCGCGAGCAGACGGCCCGCCGGGCTGACTGCGAGACGATCCACCGGAAGCTGAAAACGGGACGGACACGCCACAGCGGCCGGCCAGAAAACGGGTCGGCACGAAGGTTCATCCTTCGCGGGTGCGCCAAAAATCCTTGCGGCAACAGGCTTTCAGCCGTGCAGACCGTCGAATTTCTCGCGCGCTGCCCTGACCCTGGCGGTGTTCCTGCGCGCCCATGCGCCGAGCGCGCTGACGGGGACCAACAGCTCGTGGCCAAGCTCTGTCAGCTCGTAGTCGACGCGCGGCGGGATGGTCGGGAAGACGGTGCGGATGACGAAGCCATCGCGCTCCAGACCGCGCAATGTGGTGGTCAGCATCTTCTGCGAAATGCCGCCGACGGCGGCGCGCAGTTCATTGAAGCGCAGCGGTCCGTCGCCAAGCTTGCCGACCACCAGAACGGTCCATTTGTCGCCGACGCGCTGCAGGATTTCCGACACGGCGCGACAGTCTTCGGTGATATGCGGGTGCCTCAGTAACAAAAACGTGCCTCCTTGCACTTCGCTTTTGCGGTATCTCATATAGCGCCGGTATCCAAACGATACCACAATTTCCCGCAAGGAGAGCCTCCCAAAATGTCCAAGCCCAAAATCGCCATTATCGTCGGTTCGACGCGCGCCGCACGCTTCGCCGACGTGCCGACCGAGTGGATCGCCAAGATCGCCAAGGCGCATGCAGACATCGACGTCGAAGTCGTCGACCTGCGCGACTTCCCGCTGCCGTTCTTCGACGAGGTCGCTTCCTCCGCCTGGGCGCCGTCGCAGAACGAGGTGGCGCAGCGCTGGCAGAAGAAGGTCGCCTCTTTCGACGGCTTCATCTTCACCGCCGCCGAGTACAATCACGGCCCGACGGGTGTGCTGAAGAACGCCATCGACTACGCCGCCAACGAGTGGAACAAGAAGCCGGCCGGCTTCGTCGGTTATGGCAGCGTCGGCGGCTCGCGCGCCGTCGAACAGCTCCGCCTCTACGCCGTCGAACTGCAGATGGCGCCGGTCAAGTCGGCGGTCCATATCGCCTGGGGCGATTTCCTGGCGGTTCGCCAGGGCGAGAAGAAGCTCGAGGATCTCGAGCATCTGAACCAGGCCGCCACGGCGCTCGTCAACGATGTCGCCTGGTGGGCCAAGGTGCTCAAGGCGGCCCGCGCGGCCGACGCGATCGCCGAGGAAGCCAAGGCGGCCTGAGCCGTCAATCCGAGACAATCCTCCCAAGGGA
>NZ_RZOJ01000055.1:0-22961 GCF_003998845.1 Mesorhizobium sp. M4A.F.Ca.ET.022.05.2.1
ACGTTGCAGCGCACCGGCTCGTTCAAGTTCCGCGGCGCCTACAACAAACTGTCGTCGCTGAGCGAGGCGGAGCGCGGTCGCGGCGTCGTCGCCTTCTCCTCGGGCAATCACGCGCAGGGCGTCGCCGCTTCCGCCGCGATGTTCGGCGTCAAGGCGGTCATCGCCATGCCGGCCGACGCGCCGGCGATGAAGATCGGCAATGTCCGCAAGATGGGCGCCGAGGTGGTTCCGTTCGACCGCTTTCGCGATGACCGCATGACGGTGGTTCGTCCCTGGCTGGACAAGGGCATGGCGCTGGTTCCGCCCTTCGACGATCCGGCCATCATCGCCGGCCAGGGCACGATCGGCCTCGAGCTGATGGCCCAGGCCAGGGCTCTCGGCGTCAGCCTCGACGCGGTCGTCATTCCCTGTGGCGGCGGCGGCCTGTCGAGCGGCATCTCCGTTGCCGTCAAGGATGCCTCGCCGGACACCGCGGTCTGGGCCGCCGAACCGGAACATTTCGACGACACCCGCCGTTCGCTGGCCAAGGGTGAGAGGGTCGCCAACGAGCCCGGCCACACCTCGATCTGCGACGCCATCCTCACCGCCGAGCCCGGCGCCATCACCTTCGAGATCAACCGCAAAAACCTCGCCGGCGCTGTCGCCGTGTCCGACAAGGCGACGGCGCAGGCGATGCGCGACGCCATGGCCCATCTCAAGCTGGTGGTCGAGCCCGGCGGCTGCGTGGGCCTCGCCGCGCTCTCGTCCGGCGAGATCGATCTCGCCGGCAAATGCGTCGCCGTCGTGCTCTCTGGCGGCAATGTCGATTTCGACACTTATGCGGAGATCATGGCGGCGGCTTAGGGGACTGCGGGCATTGGACGCCTGAGTCGTTCTGGAGCCGTCAAAGCAAAAACGTCTTGCCGACCACGGATGGAGCGACCTTCTCGCCATAGGCGGCCGCAAGCGCGCTTACGGCGCGCCAGCCCGTGCAATGCCCGGGCGATATCAGCTGCAGGTCAAACTCGGCCAGTGCTTCAACCGTCTCCGGGATGATCGGCTCGGTCACCCCCGAGAGGTGGAAGCCGCCGAATGCGCCGTAGAGCGGAATTTCCGGAAACCGTGCCTTGGCGTGGGTCAGGACGTTGATCAGGCCGGCGTGCGAGCAGGCGGTGAAGACGATTTGCCCCTTGCCGGCCACGTTGATTACCACGTAGCGCTCGTCCGGCATCACTTCGTCCAGTTCCCAGCCGCCTGCGGCGGTCTGGCGATACTGGCCGGGAAAGCCGCGTTCGAACCGGGTCACGCGCGGGATTTCGCCGCTGACATAGAACGTCTCGTCAAGAAGCAACTGCTCGTCGCGGGTAACGATGACATCGGCGCCGCTCCCGGACAGGACCTCCACGCTCGGCACCAGTTCCATCGGCCGAAACTGCCCATCGGCGGATTTGGTCGCCCGCAAGGCGAACATGTCGGGATGCATGTAGGTCGGGACGGGCCGCCCGCCATTGGCCATCGTGATCATCTGCAGGGCGCGCGGCATTGCGCCGGCGTGGTCCCAGTGCCCATGCGACAGCATTACCGCCCCAACCTCCCCGAGATCGACGCCGAGCCTGACCGCGTTGCGCTCGAACACCCATTCCTCGGGCCCGGTGTCGAACAGCAGCGTGCGGCTGGCCGATGCCGTCCGGACGGTGATCAGGCAGGAAAGCCCATGCGCGGCGCAGCACAGGCATTTGCCCGACAGCCATGGCATCCCGCGACGGCGAAGGCGGGCGAACTCGGTCTCGACGAAGCCGGGGCTCGACGACAGGCTGTCCGTCGCGTTGTCGACGAGAAAGATGACCTCTGCCGTATCGACGACCCTCATCGGACCAGCTCTGATGATACAGGAACCACCACTCTATCGCATTCGAGCGTCCGGCACAGCCGCGACAAGCGTGCGGAGCCCATGCCTTGCTGGACCTAGTCCAGCGTCCGCCTGAACCGCACCAGCGCCACGCCGGCGAACAGCGCCACGAACAGCACCAGCCAGCCGATCTCGGTCGCCACCGCCGGCAGCTCGGCGCCCTTTAGCATCACCGCGCGGATGATGCGCAGGAAATGCGTCAGCGGCAGGATCTCGCCGAACAGCTGCGCCCAGCCCGGCATGCCGCGATAGGGGAACATGAAGCCCGACAGCATGATCGAGGGCAGGAAGAAGAAGAAGGTCAGCTGCAGCGCCTGCATCTGCGTGCGTGCGATCGTCGAGATGGTGTAGCCGAGCAGCACCAGCGCCAGCACGAAGATCAGCACGGCGGTCAACAGCAGCGAGATCGAGCCGGTGAACGGGATGGAAAACAGAAGCTTCGCCGCCGCCAGCACCACCACCACCTGCACGGCGCCGACCACCAGATAGGGCAGCACCTTGCCCATCATGATCTCGAGCGGGCTGGAGGGCATGGCGAGCAGGTTCTCCATCGTGCCGCGCTCGGTCTCGCGCGTCAGCGCGATCGAGGTCATCATCACCATCGTCATCTGCAGGATGACGCCGAGCAGGCCGGGCACGATGTTGTATTGCGAGATGCCTTCGGGATTGTAGCGCCGGTGCACCACCACTTCGAGCTGGCCCTTGGCGGTTTCCGCCGCCGCCTCCTGCATGCCGCGCGCCCGAAGCAGCGCCTGGTTGGCGACCGTGCCCAGCGTCGAGATGGCGCCGCTCGCCACGGCCGGGTCGGTGGCGTCGGCCTCGATCAGGATCTGCGGACTGTCACCGCGCTCGACGCGGCGGGCGAAATCGGCGGGAATGGTGACGACAAAGGCGACGTCGCCGCGCGACATCAGGAACTCGGCCTCGGCGGCACTTTGCGCGACATGGTCGAAGCGGTAATAGCCGGTGGTCTGCAGCGCCGAGACCATGGCCCGCGTATAGGGATCGCTGCTCGTCGCCACCAGCGCCGCCGGCAGGCTCTTCGGATCGTTGTTGATGGCATAGCCGAACAGTACCAGCTGCATCAGCGGTACGCCCAGCATCATGGCGAAGGTGATGCGGTCGCGCCGCATCTGGATGAACTCCTTGATCAGCAGCGCGCCGAGCCTGGCGAAGGAGAACAGGGCGCTCGTCCTGTTTTTCATCCCATATTGTCCTTCGAGCCGGCCATGAACTGGATGAAGACGTCCTCGAGGCTGGTTTCGCCCGGCGTCACCGTCACGCCCTTGTGCTGCTTTTCGACATCGGCGAGCGCCGCCTTGAGCGCCTGTTTGTCGGAGCCGACGACATGCAGCGTCGCGCCGAACGGCGCCACCTGGTCGACGCCGGCGCGGCCCTGCAGCGCCTCCGCGACCTGGTCGAGACGCGGACCCTGCACCACGAAGGTGGTGAGCCCGGCATTCTTCACCACCTCTTCCACAGTGCCGGTGGCCAGCATCTTGCCGTAGGAGATGTAGCTGATGCGGTGGCAGCGCTCGGCCTCGTCCATATAATGGGTGGAGACCAGCACGGTCAGGCCGCCGCTCGCCAGCCGGTGGATCTCGTCCCAGAATTCTCGCCTTGCCTTGGGATCGACGCCCGCCGTCGGCTCGTCGAGCAGAAGCAGCCTCGGCTTGTGCATGATGCAGGCGGCGAGCGCCAGCCGCTGCTTCCAGCCGCCCGACAGCGTGCCGGCGAGCTGGTTCCGGCGTGTCGTCAGGCCAAGCTCCTCCAGCGTCCGCGCCACATGCTCCTCGACCGGTCTCAGCTGGTAGAGCCGGGCCACGAATTCGAGGTTCTCGCCGATCGTCAGATCCTCGTAGAACGAGAATTTCTGCGTCATGTAGCCGACTTCGCGCTTGATCCTGAGCGCATCGGTGCGGATGTCGAGGCCGAGCACCGTGCCTTCGCCCTCGTCCGGCGTGAGCAGTCCGCACATGATGCGGATGGTCGTCGTCTTGCCCGAGCCGTTCGGCCCCAGGAAGCCGACGATCTCACCCTCGGCCACCGTCATCGTCACGTGGTCGACGACGGTCTTGTTGCCGAAGCGCTTGACCAGGCCATGGACGTCGATGGCGTTCATTTTCCGGCATCCGCCAGGTCGACGTCGACGATCTGCCCGGGCTGCAGCGGGCCGGCATCGCCCTCCGGCCGCGCCTCGACCAGAAACACCAGCTTCTGCCGGTTCTCCAGCGAATAGATCACCGGCGGCGTAAACTCCGGATCCGGCGACACATAGCTGACGCGCGCCCTCAGATCAGGCCCGCAGCCGTCGCAATGGACGCTGAGCAGCGCACCGACCTTGACCGAGGAGAAGGCGCTTTCCGGTACATAGACGCTGACCTTCACGGCGCCGTCCGGCAGTATCGAGATGACAGGCGCCGTCGGGCCGGCGGTGTCGCCCGGATTGCGGATCACGTCGTTGACGCGACCGGGCGAAGGCGCCGTCAGCACGCGCTTGGACAGCCGCCACCGAGCCTGTCCCAGGGCCGATTGCGCCTGCTTGACCTGGTTGTCGGCGGCCTTGATCGTTTCCGGGCGTGCCGGCAGACCGCCGACAGCGAGGTTGGCTTCGGCCTGGCCGACCTGCGCGTTGGCCGTCTCCAGCGCGGCCGACGCCGTATCGTAATCTGCCTGCGTGCCGGTGCCGCGCTTGTAAAGGTCGCTGGCGCGGTCATAGCGGCGCTTGGCGTCGGCGGCCTGAGCCCTGGCCATGTCGACTTGTGCCTTCAGCACGGCGATTTCTTCCGGACGCTTGCCCACTTGCAGGTCGGCGAGCTGCGCCTGCGCCTGCGCCAGCGCTGCCTCAGCCTGAGCCACGGTGATCTTGGCGTCGGCGCTCTCCAGCGTCACCACCGTCGCGCCCGGCGCGACGCGGTCGCCGCGCTTGACCGCGACGGTCTCCACCTGCGCGACCTCGATCGGTGCCAGCAATACATAGTCGCCCTCGACATAGCCTACGGCCAGCGGTGCAGCCGGCGCGCAGGCGCCGAACAGCTGGGCGGCTAGCGGCAGCGAACAGAGAAAGCTCATGATTTGCCCTCCTTGCGGGCGGCCACGGTGCCAGCGGCCGGATTGCGGGCAGCCAGATTGCGGGCGGCAAGCATTGCGCTGAGATTGTCCGAGGCGATCGCCACCACCTTGGCCGCCTCGGCCTCGCCGATCTCGCGCCAGCCCATCCGGCGCATCACCGCCTCGCGGCCGATGCGGAAATAGATCACCTGGCCGATCAGCGTGAAGACGGTGAGCCGGGTGCGCTCGCTCTCGGCCGGTTCGCCCGTGGCCTGCTCCCAGATCATGCAAAGCCTGCGATGCGTCGGCTCGAACACGCCGGCATAGATGCGGTCGAGCGCGGCGGTCGGGTGGGAAAGCTCTCTAAGTACGAATTGTACGATCTCGCCTGCCTGCGGGCTCGCAACGATGAAGGCCACCATCCGCTCCAGCGCCGTGAAAAGCTGCGCCCGTGCCGCTTCCGCGTCCGCCGGCGCTGGCGCTTGCGCGGCGCTGACGGCCTGGTTTCCAAGTGCTTGCCCGGCAATCGTCTGGATGGTGTCGACGATGTAGTCGGCGGCGGCGGCGCGCAGGCCTTCCTTGCCGCCGAAATGATAGGCGATGGAGCCGATATTGGCCTTGGCCTCCGCCGCGATCTCGCGCGTCGAGGTGCCGTCGAAGCCTTGCCGGCCGAACAGCTTCAGCGCCGCGTGCACAAGTGCGGCGCGCGTCTGCTCGGCGGGAGAAGCTTCGCGATGGGGAGGTTTGACGCTCGTTTTCTTGCTCACGGTATTCGTTTAATCAATCGATTGATTAAAGTCAATCCGATTCTCAGCTTCGGCTTGCCATGTCCGTCCGCGCGCGCTTTAGTCCGCGGCCATGGGCAAGGAAGTCGAACGCAAATTCCTGGTCTCCAGCGCCGCCTGGCGTGACCTGGCCGAGGCGGATATCCGCATCCGGCAATTTTACCTTGCCGCCGCCCCCGGCCGCACGGTCCGCGTGCGCATCAGCGACGACACCTCAGCGGAACTGACGCTCAAATTCGGCAGCAAAGCGCGCGAGCGCGACGAGTTCGAATATCCGATCCCACTTGCGGAGGCTGAAGAAATGCAGGCCTTCGCCATCGGACGTGTCATCGAGAAGACACGTCACCATGTTAGGCACCGCGGCTATCTCTACGAAGTCGATGTCTTCGGCGGGATGCTGGCGGGGCTGGTGGTCGCCGAGCTCGAGACGCCGGAAGACGTGCCGGACGAAATGCTGCCTGATTGGCTCGGCCGTGAAATCACAGGCGAGTCGAGGTTCTACAACGCGTCGCTCGCCCTTGGGGGGATTCCGGAGATCGCCGCATGAGTTTTCGCATCGATCCGCGCCTGCCGCTGACCGGCGAGGTCAGGCGCATCCTGACTGACGAGGTCGGCAAGGCGCTCGCCCATCTCGAGATGGCGCGTGAGAAGCCCGAGCAGGGGCTGCATAAATGCCGCAAGCGGTTGAAGAGCGTGCGTGCATTGCTGCGCCTGGTTCGTTCCGGTGACGAACCGTTCTGCCAGACCGAAAACGAGTGCTACAAGCAGGTATCGGCGCTGCTTGCCGGGCCGCGCGAGGCGACCGCCCTGATCGAAACCATCGACCGCCTGGCAGCAAGCTTCCCGGAGCAGAGCGCCGGCGGCGGCCTCGATGCCGTCCGCGACCGGCTGGTTATGCGCCAGCATGAGTTGCATGCCGGCGCAGGTCTCGATGCCGCGATCAGTGCCGCGGCTGCCGCTTGCCGGGAGGGCCTCGGCCATATCGACAGGCTCTCCCTGCCCGACCAGCCCGAGCAGGCGGCCGACATTCTCGCCGAGGGCGCCCGCGCCACCTTGCGGCGGGCGCGCAAAGCGCTGGACAAGGCTGGGTCCCGCGGCGAGGCGGATGATTTCCACGACCTGCGCAAGGCGGCCAAGACCCACAGCATGCACCTGTCGCTGCTCGGCCGGCTGTGGCCGACACCGATCAAGGCCCGCCGCAAGGCGGTCGATGCTCTGGGTGAACGGCTGGGCGAACTCCACGATGTCTTCGTCATGCGCGCCCTGCTCGATGCCGAAGCCGAGCCGCTCGGACCGCCAGAGGATACAAAGCTTCTCGGCAAGCTCCTGAAGCGCTCGGAAAAGAGCCTGCGCAAGTCAAGCCTCGCCGAGGCGGCCGAACTGTTCGGCGACAGCCCCAAACGGTCGACCAGGAAACTTGCCCGCAAGGCCCGCGATGACCTCGCCGGAGCAGCCCAGGAAGATCTGGCGGCCGCCGCCGGCTAACGGGCGCTGCTGGCGTCCCCCCGCCGGCCCATGCTAATCACGCTCTACCATGACCGCGCCGGCCGAAACCCTTCTCGACCGCCTTGGCCGCTGGCTTGCCAGCCGGCTGCAGGATGAGTCCTCGGGCTATGAGCCCTACACACCGTCCGATGCCGAAACGCTGCGCCGCGCGCTGGAACCGGGCGACATCCTGCTCATTGAGGGCAACCAGAAGATCTCGGCGGTCATTAAATACCTGACCCAGTCGACATGGTCGCATGCTGCCTTCTATGTCGGCGATGCCTTGCCCGCGCCTGAAGACGGTTCGGAGCGGCCGCGCCTGATCGAGGTCACGCTCGGCGAGGGTTGTGTCGCCGTGCCGCTGTCGCGCTACCGCACCTACAACACCCGCATCTGCCGGGCGAGCGGCCTGACGCCCGAAGACCGCGACCATGTCGTGGCCTTCATGATCGGCAAGCTCGGCCTGAAATACGATCTCAAGAATATCTTCGATATGCTGCGATTTTTCTTTCCAACGCCGCCGGTGCCGGTGCGCTGGCGCCGCCGCATGCTAGCGTTCGGGTCCGGCGATCCGACGCGGGCGATCTGCTCGACGCTGATCGCCGAGGCCTATGGCCAGATACGCTATCCGATCCTGCCCGAGATCACCCGCGCGCCCGGCCGCGCCTCGGCGCAATCGAGCTACATGCGCCGCGAGATCTTGCACATCCGCCACCACTCGCTCTACACGCCGCGCGATTTCGACCTGTCGCCCTTCTTCCGCATCGTCAAGCCGACGCTGGAATATGGCTTCGACTACCGGGCGGTGACCTGGGACGACAAGGCGGCCGAGGCCAAGGCCGCGGAATAAATTAGGCGGGCTGGCGTGGTTTGCCGGCAACGGGCCGGCCGCTCGGCCTCGCGCCGCCATCGCGTGCATGCGGCCCGATCGGCATGATCGCCGGAAACGGCGTCGCCCCGAAGGCGAACGTCCATTTGTAGCCGATGAGCTGTTCCTCCGGTGTCGTGTGCTGGTCGTGATGGGCAAGCAGTTTTGCGCGCTCCGCCAGCTCTTCCGCCTCGCGCCGCACCATCTCCGCCGTCTCAGGCCGCATCCGCCGCGAGAAGCTGACGAAACTCGCCTCGCGCTCCAGATGGGTGATCGCCCAGCCGATGAAATTCTTGTTGGTCGTCTCGAATAGCGGCCTCAGCGGCCCGTCGAAATTCCACTGGATCGGCGTCTCGACCAGCAGCCGCGCCGAAAGCCCGCGGCCGATCTCGACAAGGCCGAGCTCTTCCAGGTCGCGCAGATAGAGGAACATAGAGGCCTCGCTCAACCCTTGAGAACGCATGATGCCCTGGGGTGTGAACTTCTCCGAGAGCATGATGAAGACGAACAGCAGCGCCGGCCGTGCAGAAAGTTTGCGCTCGATCTCCGGCGCGACATGGTTGGCGGGCCCCGGCCCCCTGTTCATCGATCCCAGCACGTTCTCCAGCTCGACCTCGGCGGCGGCGCAGATCTCGACCAGGCGGTCGAGCTTGCAGTTCTTCTCATGGAAGACACGCTTCACCGTCGGCTCGGAAACACCCATGCGCTCGGCCAGCATGCGATAGGTCAGGCCCTTCGCCCTCAGCGTGCGTTTCAGCGCCTCGAAGATCGGAGCGTTCATGGAATGCACCTCGCCAGCGCGAATTCGTATCGATTTGTGATACTAGCTGGAAGAGGCCTTCCGGAAAAGTATCAAAAACCCTAGCTCTTCGCCGTCATCACAGGAGACCAGGCCATGAAGACCCTCATCGCTTCGACCATCTTCGCTATCGCCGGCATTGCGCTGACTTCAGTCGCCGAGGCCGGCGAAATCTGGCGCGCCACCGGCTTCGAGCAGCCGGAATCGGCGCTCTTCGATGCCGCCAACAAGCGCATCATCGTCTCCAACATCGTCGGCAATCCCGGCGCGGCCGACGGCAATGGCTACCTTTCGGTGCTATCGCTCGACGGCAAGGTCGTCACGCGGCATTGGACCGACGGCATGGACGCGCCCAAGGGCATGGCGATTTCCGGCGGCAAGCTCTATGTCGCCGACATCACCAGGGTCCGCGTCGTCGATCTCTCCAGCGGCAAGCTGATCACAAGCATCGACGTGCCGGACGCCGTCTTCCTCAACGACATGACGGCCGACAGCGCGGGCAAGGTCTATGTCAGCGACATGCTGGCCGACGCGATTTACCGCATCGACAGCGACACACCGAAACTGTTCGTCAAGGACGCCGCGCTTGCCTCGCCCAACGGCGTCTTCGCCGACGGCGGCAGGCTGATCGTCGCGTCCTGGGGCAAGGGCATCAAACCTGACTTCAGCACCGCCGAACCCGGCGGCCTGCTTGCGGTCGACCTCGCCACCAGGACGGTTTCGCAATTACCCGGCGCGGAAAAGTTCGCCGACCTCGACGGCGTCGTCGCCATCGGCGACAGCATCTACGCCACCGCCTACATGACCGGCACGCTCTACCGCTATCACGGCGGTGGCAAGCCTGAGGTGGTCGCCACCTTCAAGCCGGGCAGCGCCGACATCGGCGCCGATGGCAAAACCATCTTCGTGCCGCTGATGAACGAGGGCGAGGTCGCCGCGCTCAGCCTCGATTGAAGCCGTCGGGCGGTCGGCTCGCGTTGAGGCCGCCCGCTCAGCGATCAGGCGGCGGGCGCCTTGAGCTGCGCCTGCGCATCGCGGATCGAGGCGGCGTAGGTGACCAGCGGCCGCTTGACGCCGTGGTTGATCAGCATGCGCCGCGTCTGCGGCGCAGCGCCGGCGATGATAAAGCGCACGCCGGCGCGCTTGGCCTTGTGCGCCGCGCCCTCGATGACGTTGGCCGCGGTGGAATCGAAGAACGGCACCGCCGAACAGTCGAGGATGAAGTTCTTCCTCTGGTCGGCGATGCGGTCGAGCACGGCGCCGACGGTCGAAGCGGCGCCGAAGAAGAAGGCGCCCGAAATGCGGTAGACGACAGTGTCGGCATCGCTCGCCTCGCTGGAATCATAGGCGGTGGCGCGGTCGGCGACGTCCTCCGGCACCAGCGGCTGGTCGGCCTCGACGGCGATCGATTTGGCCATGCGATCGATGAACAGGATCGAGCCCAGCGCGAAGCCGACGACGATGCCTTCGGTGAGGTCGCGGAAGATGACGATCAGGAACGTCGCCATCAGCACCAGCGCATCGCCTGACGAGCTTCTGAGCAGCGTGGCGAAGGCCTGTTTCTCGAACATGTTCCAGCACACCACCGCCAGCACGCCGGCAAGGGCGGCGAGCGGGATGTAGCTGGCGAGCGGGGCCGCCACCAGCATCAACGCCAAGAGCATCGCCGAATGCAACATGCCCGAGACCGGACCGTGCGCGCCGGCCCGCACGTTGGTGGCGGTGCGGGCGATCGTGCCGGTGGCGCAGATTCCGCCGAACAGGGCCGACGCGATGTTGGCGAAACCTTGCGCCACCAATTCGCAGTTGGAGCGGTGGCGGCGGCCGGTCATGCCGTCGGCGACCACGGCAGACAGCAGCGATTCGATCGCGCCGAGCAGGGCAAAGGCGATCGCGTCCGGCAGCACGTCGACCATCCTGTCGAGACTGAGCGGCGGCAGGGCCGGCCATTGCAGGCTTCGCGGGATGCCGCCAAAGCGCGTGCCGATCGTTTCGGCCGGCAGTGAAAACAGCGCCACGACGAGTGAGGCCAGCCCGATGGCGACCAGCATCGCCGGCCATTTCGGCCGCCAGCGCTTGAGGAGGACGATGGTCGCGATGGTAAGCACCGCCACGAAGGTCGCGGCCGGGTTGATCGTGCCGGCCGCCTCGCTGAGCGCCATCAGCTTCGGCACCAGCGGCCCCGGCTCCTTGCCGGCGAGCTTCAGCCCGAACAGCTCGGTGATCTGGCCGGAGAAGATGATGACGGCAATCCCCGCGGTGAAGCCGACGGTCACCGGATACGGGATGAACTTGATATAGGTGCCGAGCCTGAGGTAGCCGATGGCGAGCAGGAAGACGCCGGCCATAATCGTCGCCAGCAGCAGACCGTCGACGCCCACACGCGCCACCGTCGCCGCCACCAGCACGATGAAGGCGCCCGCCGGCCCGCCGATCTGGAAGCGGCTGCCGCCGAGCGCCGAAATGATGAAGCCGCCGACGATCGAGGTGTAGAGGCCGCGCTCTGGTGTGACGCCGGATGCGATCGCGATCGCCATCGACAGTGGCAGCGCCACGATGGCGACCGTCAGCCCGGCAACGGCGTCGGCCCTGAAATGCGCCAGCGTGTAGCCCTCGCGCAGCACCGTCACCAGCTTCGGTGTGAACAGTTCGGCAAATGTCGGCCGTGCCGGTTGATGGGTTGCCCGCCTGGTTTGATCCATGGACTGCCTTCCACTCCTGAAAGGCGGCGGGATCGTCGGCAGGGATGTCGGCGGTCGCCGTCGCGACTTTAGAGCGACGCGCGTCCAAATCGGACGCACAAGATATGCTCTAACACTTTACGTGCCGGCTCAGCCTTGCGGGTTCTGCGGTGCGGCCGGCTTGAGGCGCACGCCCCTGCCGCCGCGCTCGCTGGCCTGGTTCTCGCCGATCAGCTCCACCCCGGACCCGTCGAGGGCCTGGATGACCTTCATCAGCGTGTCGACCACACCCCTGACGACACCGTCGCTCGCCTCCATGCGCTGGATGGTCGGAAGCGAAACCCCGGCGCGCTCGGCCAGCGTCTTCTGATCGATGCCGGCCAGCGCCCTCGCGGCGCGCATCTGCTGGGCGGTGATCATCGGCCAGAACCCTTGTCTGAGTCTGCAGTATCAATGGATAATATAAGGATCATGATGTTTCAAGCATCATTTAGCATGGATGAAACATGGGTCACTCACTGTCCGCCACCGCATGGCGCCGCTGCAGGAAGCGCGCCACCAGCCAGCAGAGCATGGCCCAGGCGAAACCGGCACACCAGCCGGCGAGCACGTCGGACGGCCAGTGGACGCCGAGATAGACGCGGCTGGCGCCGACCAGCAATGTCGTCAGTATGGCAAGGCCGAGGACAAAGATCTTCGTCGTGCGTCCCGGCAGGAAGCGGGCCGCCATGCTGCCTAGGGTGAGGTAGGTCACCGCCGAAAGCATGGCGTGACCACTCGGAAAGGACAGCGAGGTCTCGTTGACGAGATGCGAAACAAGATCCGGTCGTGGCCGGTCGACTTCGAACTTGAGCAGGCTCGACAGCACTTGCCCGCCCGCCACGGCCACGAACATCAGCAGCGCGGTTGCCGGCCGGCGGATGAGCAGTAGATAGATGATGACCGCTGTCGTCACCAGCACCAAAACGCTGGTGCCGCCAAGGCTGGTAATGTCGCGCACCGCCCCTTCCAGCCAGGCCGGGCCGATCGGACTATCCGGCTGGCCCGGATGGCGAAAGGCGAGCAGGATCTCGGTGTCGAAAGCATGCGGCGTGGTCGCGTGCGCCACCTCCATCAGCTCCTCCAAGCCCCACAGACCGCCGGCGATCACCAGTCCGGCCAGTAGAACCGGGAACTCGATCTTGTTGAGCAGGGCGGTTGCGAAGGACCTCATCAGCTTGGCCGTCCGACTACAGCCGCTGCATATAGGGCCCGAGGGTGATCAGCGCCACGGCGGCGATCGCCAGCACGATGCCGGTGGCCTGCAGCGCGTTGACCCTCTCGCCGAAAAAGGCAAGCGCAACCACGTTCACCGACACCAGTTGGATCACCGCCGAAAGGCTGAACGACACCGACATGCCGAACTCACGGATCAGCCTCAGCATGATCAGGTTGCCGATCGAATAGAGCGCCAGCGTCAGCACGATCTTGCCGAGGCTTGGCGCCAGCCCCCATTGCTTGGCCGCAGTCGCCGCGAGCAGAAAGATCACGGTCGACACACCAAGCTGCACCAGTCCCCAGAAACTCACTTTTCATCCCCTCCTGTAGCGGCCGTCGCCGCGCGTGCCGCAGTCCTTGTTTCCCAAGCGCGCGAGGCCGTCAAGCAGACCGCGTCGGACCGGTGTCCCGCTCAGACATGATCGAAGCCGGATGTCGCAAGATACGTCCCGGCAACATGGTTGGTGCTGGCCGGCGCGATATTTTGACGATCATGCGGGAGCGACGAATGACGGCCGAAGCCGGCCGTATCCATGGTCGCGCTCATGAGCCGGCAAATAGATTGCCGAAATCGCGACTTCTGTCACGAAAATGTGATCCTGCGGCTATACGGGTCGGAAGCTCACATGCTCCAGCCAAGAAGCCAGAGGAAAGCTCATGACCGACCACCGCTCCCCTGACACCGGTTTCCGCACCAGCCTGCTCGAGGAGAATGACGGTCCGGCCGTCAATCCTACCGACAACCGCACCATGGGCGAGATCATCGCCGCGCGTTTCTCGCGCCGTGGCTTCCTGAAGGGCTCGCTGGCCGTTTCGGCCATCGCCGCCACGGTCAGCCCGCTGGCGCTCGTCGCCGCCGACGATGCCCGCGCCGCAGAAGCCTCGGCTTTCAAGTTCGACGAGCTCGAGGCCGGCATCGACGACAAGCACCATGTCGCACCGGGTTACGACGCCGATGTGCTCTTGCGCTGGGGCGACCCGCTGTTTGCCGACTCGCCGGATTTCGACCCGGTAAAGCAGTCGGCCGAGGCCCAGGCAAAACAGTTCGGCTACAACAACGACTATATCGGCTATATCCCGATCGACGGCTCGGCCGAGCATGGTCTGCTGGTGGTCAACCACGAATACACCAACCCGCATCTGATGTTCCCCGGCATCGTCAAGATCGTCGACAAGGACGGCAAGAAGGCCGCAGAGACAGCGCCTCTCAGCAAGGAGCAGGTCGATGTCGAGATGGCGGCGCATGGCGGCACCATCGTCGAGATCCGCAAGGACGGGGGCAAATGGCAGGTGGTGCGCGACGGCAAGCTCAACCGGCGGATCACCTCCAAAACCGAGATGGCGCTGTCGGGTCCGGCCGCCGGCCATGATCGCCTCAAGACCAACGCCGATCCTTCCGGCACCAAGGTCGTCGGCACCTTCAACAATTGCGCCGGCGGCGTCACCCCATGGGGCACCTATGTCATGGCCGAGGAGAACATCCATGGCTATTTCACCGGCGAGCTGCCGGAAGGCCACAAGGAAGCGGCCAACTACAAGCGTCTCGGCATCCCGGAAGGCGCCTATGAATGGGGCGCGCATTACGACCGCTTCGACCTTGCCAAGGAGCCGAACGAGCCCAACCGCTTCGGCTGGATCGTCGAGGTCGACGTCAATGATCCGAATTCGGTGCCGCGCAAGCGCACGGCCATGGGCCGCTTCAAGCATGAGGGCGCGGAATCGATCGTCGCCAAGGACGGCCGCGTCGTCTTCTATCTCGGCGACGACGAGCGTTTCGACTATGTCTATAAATTTGTCACCACGGGCAAATTCAATCCCAACGACCTCGCGGCCAACAAGGACCTGCTCGACGACGGCACGCTGCATGTCGCCAAATTCGCCGAGGATGGCACCGTCGAATGGATGCCGATCGTGTTCGGCCAGGGGCCGCTCACCGCTGAGAATGGCTTTACCGGCCAGGCCGACGTGCTGATCGAGACGCGCCGCGCCGCCGACCTGCTCGGCGCCACCAAGATGGACCGTCCCGAGGACATCCAGCCGAACGGCGCCAACGGCAAGGTCTATGTCATGCTGACCAACAATTCCAAGCGCAAGCCCGAACAGGTCGACGCCGCCAATCCGCGCGCGGCGAACGCCTTCGGGCATATCATCGAGATCGTCGAGGACGGCGGCGACTTCACTGCCGCCAAGGGTAAGTGGGAAGTGATGCTGAAATGCGGCGATCCTTCGGTGGCCGACGTCGGCGCCACCTTCTCGACCGCGACCACCGCCAATGGCTGGTTCGGCATGCCGGACAATTGCGCCGTCGATTCGGCCGGCCGCTTGTGGGTCGCCACCGACGGCCAGGGCCCGAAGGCCACCGGCCGTACCGACGGCCTGTGGGCGGTCGACACCGAGGGCGCCGCGCGGGCGACCTCAAAGCTGTTCTTCCGCGTGCCGATCGGCGCCGAGATGTGCGGCCCGCTGTTCGCGCCGGACGATCAGACCGCCTTCGTCGCCGTCCAGCATCCGGGCGACGGCGGCGAGGATTGGGAAGCCTTCGGCCGCCCCTCCTACTATGAGGACCTGTCGACCCGCTGGCCCGACTTCAAGCCCGACATGCCGACGCGGCCTTCAGTGGTCGCGATCACCAAACAGGGCGGCGGCAAGATCGCGGTCTGACACACGGCAGTCCGCAGAGACTGCACAAGCGCTGGAGGGATCTCGGCACCCCGAGATCCCTCCTTTCCATTTCAGGTGTCGGTCAAGCTTCGGGAAAGATTGGCAATTTATGCGTGGCGCCCTAGGTCCTTGTAAGGAGACCGCCATGCCAAAGTCTGTTTATGACCGTGGCCTGCTCAGGCCTGCCGACATCGCCAGGCTGCAGCGCGTCTTTGACGAGGCCTGCCAGCGGCGCCAAGCGCATCCCGATTCCGCCGAAGCGCGGGAAATCGCCCTGACCCTGCTTGCCCTGCACAATGCCGGCATGGTCGAAGAGGACATGCTGATGGAAGCCGTCGGTTTCCGGCGGCTTGAGCCAAGGTCGGCCTAGAGCAATTCCAGGAAAAGTGTGAGCGGTTTTCCGTTCGGAATTGCGTCAAAACAAAGAGATAGAGCAGTTCGCCGTTTCCGTGAAACGGTGAAACGTTCTAGGTCCGCGACAATGGCCGCGCGCGTGGCCCTATTCGGCGTGCTGAAGCACCGCCATGTTCATCATGCTTCTCAACCGGAAGCCGATGGACTCGTAAAGTCCTATGGCCGCGACATTGCTGGCATAAGCGTGGAGATAGGGGATTTCGCCCCGCGTCATGATCCGGTTTGCCACGAACAGGGACAGCAGCCTCCCCAGACCGCCGCCGCGGAAATCGGGATGCGAGCACACACCGCTGACCTCGGTGTAGCCGGGCTGCTTCATGCGCTCGCCTGCCATCGCGACGAGCCTGCCTTCGATCTTCACGCCCCAGAAAGCGCCGAGCCTCAAGGCCTCCAGCGTGAATGGGCCGGGCCTGGTGAGCGCTGCCAGGGCGAGCATCTCGGCGGCATCGTCCTGCGTCAGCCTTTGTATGCGCTCGTCCGACACGGCCTGCACCGGCTGCTCGGCAATCATCTGGACCAGGGACGCGGTTGAAATCGCACAGAGCGCCGCGGGCAGGACGATTGCGTCCGCCTGGACCACGAAGGACCTTTCGCGTGGTGGAATAAGCTTGGCCAGCGCCTCAAGGCTTTCCTTGTCGTCCACGGCCGTCGCGGAGAACGGAACGATTGACGGCATGTATCGCCTGGCGAGGTTGTCGCCTTGCGCGAAGGCCTGATGCCGCGTCGCGAGAGCGCTCCAGATGGGACGGTCGAGCACGTGTTTCATGGCACGGCGCCTTCGGCTTCCTTGATGCGACGATGCAGCGGCGCTGCGTCGAGGCCGTCCTCGATGGCGGCCAGTTGCTCGAGCAGTGGCCCCGATAGATCGGCGCACAGATCCTGGACGGCGCCCTCGATGCGCGGCCAGACCTCGCGCTTCGCGATGTCTACCAGCCGACGGCCGTTTCGGCTGAGGGAGACGATCCTGCGGCGCTGATCGTCGCTCGACGGGCTGGTTTCGACCAGCCCCAACGCTGCGAGTTGCGCTACGCTTCGCGTGACGCCCGGCTGCGCCACCCCCAGCGACTGCGCCAGCTCGCCGACCGGCAAGGGTCCTAGCCGGTCGAGCGCTGCCAGCAGCGGATATTGGCTCGACGGGACCCGGACCTCCAGGCGGTCGAGCACGCGCTGCGTGTCCGCCTGCAGTTGCTCGCCGATGCGCTTCAGCCTGCTGCCAAGGCACAGGAAGCCGAGGGAACGTATGATGTCTTCCATGGCCATCCGTCCACGACAAATGATAACAAGATATATAACACTGCATGGAAAGTCAAAAGCCACCGCGGCGAAGATGCTCATTCGACCGAGATTTCCCCTTCTGTCGGCGACGGTTGCATCCTATATGGCGGTTGCGCGATATGATCGGTAGTCAGTCGCGCCAAGCGACTGATTCGAGGCCCGTGGGCTGGCGGGTCTCTTTTTTCGGCATGCGAAAGCCCGGCCAATGCCCTCCCTGCGCATCTACATCGACAGCCTTCTCGAAGGCGCCGCGCCCAAGGTCCCGCGGCGCGAGCTGTCGCATCTGGAGCGCCTGGAGCTGGTGCGCCGGCATGGCGACTTCTCGCTCGCCTATTCCACCGCCGTGCAGCAGAAACTTTCCTATTTCAGCGACGGCGATGGCTACATCGCCTTCGGCACCAAGATGAAGCACCATTTCGCGCTCGGCGATCCGGTGGTGCATCCGTCTGACCGCCTCGGCTATATCAGGCGCTTCGTCGAGGCCGCCGGCGGTCCCTGGTTCGTGCAGATCGGCGCCGAAACCGCGCGGGTGCTGGCCGGGCTCGGCTATCAGGTCAACCGCCTGGGCATCGATACCAGGCTCGTCCTGCCCGCGCATGATTTCTCCGGCAAGCGCAACGAGACGGTACGCTATTCCGAACGCTGGCTTTCGAAGAAGGGCTATTCCTTCGCGGAGGACAGGCGCAACATCTTCCTCGACGAGATCGCCCGGCTGTCGGAGAACTGGCGCGGCGAACGTATCGTCAAGCGCTGGGAGATGGGCTTCCTCAACCGGCCCTTCGCCGACCATCTCGGCACCGACATGCGCCGTTTCGTGCTGCATGGGCCGGATGGCGAGCTGGTCGCCCTGCTCGATTTCGATCCGCTGTTCAGCGACGGCAAGGTCATCGGCTACACCACCGCCTTCAAGCGCAAGCACATCGACGCCACGCCGCACGCCGAGATCGGCCTGACCAAGTTCGCCGTCGATCGTTTTCGCGAGGAAGGCATCTCCGTCGTCACGCTGGGTCTGTCGCCGCTGGTCGACATCGAAGCCAGCGGCTTTGCCGAATCGAGCTTCTGGCGCAGCACCTTCCAGCGCGCCTACGGCTCCGCCTGGGTCAATCGCTCCAAGTTCAATTTGCAGGGCCAGGCGGCCTTCAAACGCCGTTTCCACGGCCAGGAACAGCCGACCTATGTCGCCTTCCGCAAGGGGACTTTGGTCGAGATGCTCGGTCTGCTGCGGCTGGTGAAAGCCATCTGACCCCGATCGGCCGATTAGTTCCTCAACCGATAGCCGGTGCGGAAGATCCAGGCCACGATCGCGATGCAGACGGCCAAAAACACCACAGTCATGCCGAGGCTGATGCCAACCGAGACATCCGACTTGCCGTAAAAGCTCCAGCGGAACCCGCTGATCAGGTAGACGACCGGGTTGAACAGCGTCACCGTGCGCCAAATGCCGGGCAGCATGTTGATCGAATAGAAGCTGCCGCCGAGGAAAGTCAGCGGCGTGATGATCAAGAGCGGCACCAGCTGCAACTGCTCGAAGCTTTTCGCCCAGATGCCGATGATGAAGCCGAACAGGCTGAAAGTCACCGCCGTCAGCACCAGGAAGGCGATCATCCAGAACGGATGCTCGATATGGAGCGGCACGAACAGCGAAGCGGTGGCCAGGATGATCAGGCCGAGGATGATGGACTTGGTCGCCGCACCCCCGACATAGGCCAGCACGATCTCCAGGTAGGAAACCGGCGCCGAGAGCAGCTCGTAGATCGAACCGACGAATTTCGGGAAGTAGATGGCGAAGGAGGCGTTCGAGATCGACTGGGTCAGCAGCGACAGCATGATCAGCCCCGGCACGATGAAGGCGCCGTAGCTGATGCCGTCGATCTCGGTGATGCGCGAGCCGATGGCTGAGCCGAAGACGACGAAATAGAGCGAGGTCGACAGCACCGGCGAGATGATGCTCTGCAGCACGGTGCGCAGCGCGCGCGCCATCTCCACCCGGTAGATCGCCCATACCGCACGAAGGTTCATGGCTCTTGCCTCAACAGATTGACGAAGATCTCCTCCAGCGAGCTGTTCTCCGTCTCGATGTCGCGGAACTGAATGCCGGCCGCCTCGATGTCGCGGATCAGCGAGGCGACGCCCGGCCGGTCGCTCTGGTTGTCGTAGGTGTAGGTCAATTGTTCGCCGTCGGGCGACAGTTCCAGCGCGTAGCGCGAGAAGCTCTCCGGTATCGCGCCGAGCGGACTGCGCAGCTCCAGCAGCAGCCGCTTGCGGCCGAGCTTGCGCATCAGCTCGGCCTTGTCGTCGACCAGCACGATCTCGCCGCGGTTGATGACGCCGACGCGGTCGGCCATCGCCTCGGCTTCCTCGATGTAATGCGTTGTGAGGATGATGGTCACGCCGTCCTCGCGCAGCCGGCGCACCATCGCCCACATGTCCTGGCGCAGTTCGACGTCGACGCCGGCCGTTGGCTCGTCGAGGAACAGCACGCGCGGCTCGTGTGAAAGCGCCTTGGCGATCATCAGCCGGCGCTTCATGCCGCCTGACAGCGTGATCGCCTTGGCGTCCTTCTTCTCCCACAGCGAAAGGTCGCGCAGCACCTTCTCGACAAAGGCATGGTTGGCCGGCCTGCCGAACAGGCCGCGGCTGTAGTTGACCGTCGCCCAGACGGTCTCGAAGGCGTCGATGGTCAGTTCCTGCGGCACCAGCCCGATCAGGCTGCGTGCGGCGCGGTAGTCGCGCGCAATGTCGTGGCCGTCGACCATGACCGTGCCGGAAGAGCGGTTGACGATGCCGCAGACGATCGAGATCAGCGTCGTCTTGCCGGCACCATTCGGCCCGAGCAGCGCGAAGATCTCGCCGCGCTCGATGTCGAGGTTGATTTCCTTCAAGGCCTTGAAACCGGTGGCGTAGGTCTTGGTCACCCCGGCAATCGAGATAATGGATGGCATGGCTGAAAACGGCTGCTTGAAAGGCGGTTGTGGATTTTTATTGCGCTGAATGTCGGTGCCCGCGGCGGGAAGTCAATGCCGCTCCTGACAATTCTGGACAATCATTCCCCGATCGGGCGCTGACGCTTTCGCCCGAACTGCTGCGACAACGCGCCCCGCGTGGCGCCACGCCGCTTTGACCGGACCGCGTCAGCGCCCTATTCTGTGAGCCATAAGCAGCAGCCGGAGCCCGCCATGGACCCGCTCATCCTGTCGCGCATCCAGTTCGGCGCGAATATTTCGTTCCATATCCTGTTTCCGGCAATCACCATTGCACTTGGCTGGGTGCTGCTGTTCTTCAAGCTGCGTTACAACAGGACCGGCGATTCCGCCTGGATGCGCGCCTATTTCACCTGGGTGAAGGTGTTCGCTTTGTCCTTCGCCATGGGCGTGGTGTCGGGCGTCACCATGAGCTTCCAGTTCGGCACCAACTGGCCGGGCTACATGGAGACAGTCGGCAACATCGCCGGCCCGCTGCTGGCCTATGAGATCCTCACCGCCTTCTTCCTCGAGGCGGCCTTCCTCGGCATCATGCTGTTCGGCTTTCGCCGCGTGTCCAACCGCATCCACACGCTGGCCACCGTGCTGGTCGCCGGCGGCACCACGGTTTCCGCCTTCTGGATCATCGCGCTCAATTCCTGGATGCAGACGCCGGCCGGCTTCGAGATGCGCGACGGCAAGGCCCATGCCGTCGACTGGTGGGCGATCGTCTTCAACCCGTCGATGCCTTACCGGCTCGTCCACATGCTGCTCGCCTCGGGGCTGACGGTATCCTTCCTCATCGCCGGCCTGTCGGCGCTGCGCTATCTCACCGGCGACCGCTCGGAATCGATGTGGAAGGCGCTGCGCACCGGCGTCTTCACCGCCGCCATCCTGATCCCGGTCCAGATCTTCGCCGGCGACCAGCACGGCCTGAACACGCTCGAGCACCAGCCGCAGAAGATCGCCGCCATGGAGGCCAACTGGAACACCGGCCCCAACGTGCCGCTGGTGCTCGTTGCCTGGCCCGACGAGGCGGCCAGGGAAAACAAATTCGAGATCGCCATCCCCGACGGCGCCAGCGTCGTGCTGAGGCACAGCACCAGCGGCGTCGTGCCGGGGCTGAACGACTATCCCGGCAACCACCCGCCGGTCTTCCCGGTGTTCTGGGGTTTTCGCATCATGGTCGGCACCGGCATCCTGATGCTGATCGTCTCCTGGTCGGCGGCCTTCTTCCTCAAGCGCCGCCACAGCCTGCCGAAGCCGCTGGCGCTGCTGATGGTGCCGATGACGATCTCCGGCTGGGTGGCGACGCTGGCCGGCTGGTACACCACCGAGATCGGCCGCCAGCCCTGGCTGGTGACCGGCGTCCTGAAGACCGCCGATGCCGTCGGCCCGGTCGCCGGCAGCCATGTCGCGCTGACGCTTGCCGTCTATCTCGTCCTCTACGTGATTTTGCTGATCGCCTATCTCGGCGTGCTGGTGCACCTGGCGCTGAAGGCGGCCAAGGATGGCGACGCCTCGCCGCTGCCGGGCGTCATGAACGCGGCCATGTCGCAGCCGGCCGCTGGGGAGTGAACCGATGAGCTTCGACTGGCCAACCGCGCTCCCGCTGATCTTCGCCGGCCTGATGGGCCTCGCCATCCTGATCTACGTCATCCTCGACGGCTTCGACCTCGGCATCGGCATCCTGTTCGCCGCCGCCGATGACCACGAGCAGGACACGATGATCGCGGCCATCGGCCCGTTCTGGGACGCCAACGAGACCTGGCTGGTGCTGGCCGTCGGCCTGCTGCTCGTCGCCTTCCCGCTGGCGCACGGCACCATCCTCAGCGCGCTCTACATCCCGGTCTTCGTGCTCCTGGTCGGCCTGATCCTGCGTGGCGTCGCCTTCGATTTCCGCGCCAAGGTGCCGGCCGGCAGCAAGCATCGCTGGAACCGCATCTTCTTCCTCGGCTCGGCCGTCGCCTCGCTGGCGCAGGGCTACATGCTGGGCGTCTATGTGCTCGGCCTCGATGTCGGCCTTGGCGGCATTGCCTTCGGCGCGCTGGTGGCGCTCTGCCTGTCGGCCGCCTATGCGGCGATGGGCTCGGCCTGGCTTATCTACAAGACCGAGGGCGAGTTGCAGCGCAAGGCGGTGCGCTGGCTGCGTACCGCGCTGGTGCTGGCGGCGCTCGGCATGGTCGCGGTGTCGCTCGCCACGCCCTTCGCCAGTCCGCGCATCTTCGACAAATGGTTCCTCTTTCCGGAGATACTCTATCTCTCGCCGCTGCCCATCCTCTCGGCACTCTTGTTCCTGTGGCTGTGGCGGCAGACCTTCCACCTGCCGAAGCCGGCCGACCGCCATGCGCTGACGCCGTTCCTGACGCTCGCCGCCATCTTCGCGCTCGGCTTCGCCGGCCTCGCCTGGTCGTTCTACCCGTTCGTCGTGCCCGACAAGCTGACCATCTGGCAGGCGGCGTCAGCGCCGGAAAGCCTGATCGTGATCCTCGTCGGCGTCGTCGTGGTGCTGCCGATCATCATCTTCTATTCGTTCTATGCCTACCGGGTGTTCGGCGGCAAGGCGACGGATCTGACTTACGATTGAGAGCGTCTTTCTCCCCGTCACTATACGGGGAGAAATGCCCGGCAGGGCAATGAGGGGCAGCGCAAACCTGTCAAGCAGAGCCGGTGGCCCATCCCTTCAAATGTTGGCGCCGCCCCTCATCCGCCTGCCGGTGTCCAGCCGATAGATGGGTAACAGTTTGAACCGGATACATAGGTAACAGTTCTCCCCCTATTTGTCCGCTGCAGCGCCAAGCGGATTGGTTAGCGCGGCGCTGCAGCGGACAAGCGTC
>NZ_RZOJ01000560.1:0-3095 GCF_003998845.1 Mesorhizobium sp. M4A.F.Ca.ET.022.05.2.1
TCTCGCGACGGTGCTGAAGCCGCTATGGGATGCCTATGCGGTGCTGAAGCGCGGCCGTGACGGCCGCCAGCCGCTCGAGCTCGACCTGCCCGAGCGCAAGATCCTGCTCAAAGAGGACGGCACGGTCGACCGCGTCGTCGTGCCGGATCGACTCGATGCCCACAAGCTGATCGAGGAGTTCATGATCCAGGCCAATGTCGCGGCCGCCGAAACGCTGGAGGCGAAGAAGGAGTCTCTGGTCTACCGCATCCACGACGCGCCTTCACTCGCCAAGCAGGAATCGCTGCGCGAATTTCTGCAGACGCTCGGCCTGTCGCTGGCGCGCGGCGCGCAGATGCGGCCGAACCAGTTCAACGGCATCCTCGAGCGCGTGCGCGGCGCCGACAATGAGGCGCTGGTCAACGAAGTGGTGCTGCGTTCACAGAGCCAGGCCGAGTATTCGCCGAAGAACATCGGCCATTTCGGCCTCAATTTGAAACGCTACGCGCATTTCACCTCGCCGATCCGCCGCTATGCCGACCTTATCGTGCATCGCGGGTTGATCGCCGCGCTGAACCTCGGCCCGGGCGGTCTCACCCAGCAGGAAGCCGAGCGTCTGGAGGAGGTCTCGGCGCTGATCTCCGCCACCGAGCGCCGCGCCATGGCGGCGGAGCGCGACACGGTCGACCGGCTGGTCGCCGCCTATCTCGCCGAGCGCATCGACGAGCGTTTCGACGCGCGCATCTCCGGCGTCACCAAGGCGGGACTATTTGTCCAATTGCCGCAGTTCGGCGCGGATGGTTTCATCCCGGTGTCAAGTCTGGACGGCGATTACTATATATACGACGAAACTGCCCGATCGCTTTTCGGAGAACGCACCGGCAAGGGCTATCAGCTTGCCGACCGCGTCGAGGTTCGCCTGATCGAGGTGGCGCCTATGGCCGGCGCGATGCGTTTCGAAATGCTGACCGACCCGAAGCCGCTGCCCGGCTCCAAGCGGTCGTTCCACAAAGCCAAGGGCCGCGCCCGCGCGTCGCAATCGCGCTCGGGCCCGCGCGGCAGGAGACGGTGATGGCAAGGCAATTGCAGATGGAAGACCAGGTTTTCGGCGGCGAGCACCATTCGGGCCGGACCGCCCGCCCGCTGTGGACGGCGATGAAGCGGGGCCTGCTCGGCCGCTGCCCGCATTGCGGCGAGGGCAAGCTGTTCCGCGCCTATGTCAAGACCGTCGACAGATGTGATCATTGCGGCGAAGAACTTTACCATCACCGCGCCGACGACCTGCCTGCCTATCTGGTGGTTGTCATCGTCGGCCATATCGTGCTTGGCGCCTTCATGGGCGTCGAGGCGACCTCCACGCTCTCCACCTGGCAGCACATCCTCATCTGGGTGCCGCTGACCATCCTTCTGGCGGTCGTGCTGCTACAGCCGGTCAAGGGCGCCGTCATCGGCCTGCAATGGGCCCTCTATATGCACGGCTTCGGCGGCGAAGAAGACGTCATCGAGCACCATCCCGAGGCTTGAAGCCGCGGCTGGCGCAATCGGCGACGGCTGAACGCCACTTTCGCATGCGGGAAGTTTCCGCTAAAGCGCCTCGCATATGAACGGGATCACGCGACGCGCTTCAGATCTTTGCTTTCATGCATGTCATCATCCCCAAGACAGACACGGCGTTTGGGCGACATGCATCAGCTCGGGGACGGAATGACCAAAGCGAATGTCGACAAGCTTGAGCCGAGCGTTGCCGCGCCTGCCGCAAAGCCGTTGCGTCCGCGCGATGCCGCGACATTGATCCTGCTCGACCGCAAGGGCGACGAGGTCCTGGTGCTGATGGGCCGCCGCCATGCCGGCCACGCCTTTATGCCCGGCAAGTTCGTCTTTCCGGGCGGCCGCACCGATCCGGCCGACAGCCGCATTGCTGTCGCCGCAGCCCTCCACCCCCAGGAAGAAGCGAACCTGACCGCTGGCCTCGGCCGCACCAGCGTGGCCCGCGCCCGTGCCATCGCGCTTTCGGCGATTCGCGAGACCTATGAGGAAGCCGGCCTGCTCATCGGCCGCAAAGGCGCCTTCACCACCACCAGGCGCGACTGGCAGGGCTTTGCCGAACATGGCGTCGTACCCTCGCTGGATGCGCTGCGCTTCATCGCCCGCGCGATCACGCCGCCGAACCGGGTGCGTCGCTTCGACACGCGCTTCTTCAGCGCCTGGCGCGGCGACGTCGCGGTTGAACTGGCTGATGGCGGCCCGACCAACGAGCTGGAGGAACTGGTCTGGCTGCCGCTCGCCAAGGCCAGGCAGGCCGATATCCCCGACATCACCGGGATGATCCTGGACGAGCTGGCAAAGCGGCTCACCGATGATCCGCTGCTGCATCCGGGCGGCTCGGTGCCTCTCTACCGGCGTGTCCGCAACCGCTTCACCCGCGAAATCCTCTAGGCTATTCAGGCATCCCATGACGGTCGATACCCAACAACAGGGCGAGGAACGCGTACACTGGCTACCGATGATCGCTGCCATCTCCTCGATCAGCGTCGTCGGCATCGCCATCGGCCTCGGTATGCCGCTGCTCAGCGTCATCCTGGAAACGCGTGGTCATTCGGCCTCGATGATCGGCCTCAACACCGCCGTCGCCGGCCTTGCCTCGATCGCCGGAGCGCCGCTCGCCACCCCGCTCGCCATGCGCCTCGGTGTCGCCTGGACGATGCTGCTGATGATTGCCGCCGGCGCGCTTGCCTTCGTCGGCTTCCATTTCGCGCCGGATTTCTGGATGTGGTTTCCGCTCCGCGTCGTGCTGCATATCTCGTTGACGGTGCTGTTCATCCTGTCCGAGTTCTGGATCAGCACGTCGGCGCCGCCGCACCGGCGGGGCCTGGTGCTCGGCATCTACGCGACCGTGCTGTCGCTCGGCTTCGCCGCCGGGCCATGGCTGTTTGCCCATCTCGGCAGTGCCGGCTTCCTGCCCTTCGGCGTGACCATAGGCCTGGTGACGCTGGCCGCCATTCCGGTGCTGGCGGCGCGCGACGAGAGCCCGACGATCGTCGCCGACAGCGAGACCAGCCACTTTCTCCGCTACATCTGGCTGGTGCCGACCGCGACCTTCGCGGTGCTGGTGTTCG
>NZ_RZOJ01000561.1:0-3092 GCF_003998845.1 Mesorhizobium sp. M4A.F.Ca.ET.022.05.2.1
CTTTCCGGCGGCCAGCGCAAGCTGCTCGAACTCGCCCGCGTGATGATGGCCGACCCGGCGATCATCCTGCTCGACGAGCCGGCGGCCGGCGTCAACGCCACCCTGCTCGAGGTCATCATCGACCGCATCCGCGACATCAACGAGAGCGGCATCACCTTCCTGTTGATCGAGCACAACATCGACATGGTGACGCGGCTTTGCCACCGCGTGCTGGTGATGGCGAGCGGCGAGCTCTTGTGCGAGGGCACCGCCGACGAGGTGGCGCGCGACCAACGCGTCATCGAGGCCTATCTCGGGGGCGCGGCATGAGTGAAGCCGTGCTTGACGTCAGTGAACTCGAGGCCGGCTACGAGCCTGGGGTGCCGATCGTGCGCGGCGCCTCGATCACTGTCAACAAGGGCGAGATCGTCGTCGTCCTCGGGCCGAACGGCGCCGGGAAGTCGAGCCTGATCAAGGCCGTCGCCGGCCTTGTTCCGATCAGCCGGGGCAAGGTGCTGCTCGATGGCAAGGACATCACCGCGGCGCCGGCGCACACCATGGTCCGCCTCGGCCTTGCCTTTGTGCCGCAGACCGAAAACGTCTTTCCAATGATGTCGGTGGAGGACAATCTGAAGGTCTCCTGCGGCATTTTCGAGCGGCGCGAGGCGCCGGGCCGTGTCGAAGAGATGTACGCCATGTTCCCCGACTTGGCGCGCCAGCGCCGAGCCGCGGCCGGCAATCTTTCCGGCGGGCAACGGCAAATGCTGGCCGTGGCGCGAGCGCTGATCGTCCATCCCAAGGTGCTGGTGCTCGATGAGCCGTCGGCCGGCCTGTCGCCGAAATTCGTGTCGATGGTGTTCGAAATGCTTTCGGCCATTCGCAAGTCCGGCGTCACCATCCTGCTGGTCGAACAGAACGCCAAGGCAGCGCTCGCCATCGGCGACCGCGCCTATGTGCTGGTCGAGGGCAAGGATCGCCATGAGGGCGTTGCCTCCGAACTATGGAACGATCCGGTTGTGGCCGAGCTCTATCTCGGCCAGCGCCCTCTCAGCACAAAGAAGACGGGGCACGCCGAGAACGGAGGCGCGGCATGAGTCTGCAATTTGTCGTCGACGGGTTGCTGACCGGCTCGATGATCGGCCTCGGAGCGATAGGCGTGACGCTGACCTACTCCATTCTGCGCTTCTCCAATTTTGCCCATGGCGACTTCATGGCCTGGGGCACCTATGCGACGCTCGCCGTCGTCAGCGCCATCGGCGCGACCTTCGGCAAGGTGGCGCCGATCGCGCCCCTCTCCTTCGGCTGGCCACTCCTGGTCGCACTTGTTGTCGGCATGGCCTTCACAGCGCTGCTGGCACTGCTCCTCGACAAGGTGCTGTTTTCGCGGCTGCGCGCGCAGGGCCAGGCGATCATCGTGGTGATGGCGAGCTTCGGCGCCTCGATGGCGCTGCGCAGCCTGCTCGAATTCACCTTCAGCTCGCGGCCGACCTATTTCAGCCGGGCGATCCAGATCGCCATGCCGGTCGGCTTCGGTATCCGCATCACGCCCGACCAGATCGCCTTGCTATTGCTGACCATCGTGCTGGTTCTCGGCGTGCATCTCCTGATGACGCGCACCCAGATCGGGCGCGCCATGCAGGCGCTCAGCCAGAATGCAGCTCTTGCCCGCATCGTCGGCATCGACGTCGCCGGCGTGGTGCGCGTCACCTGGATCCTTGGCGCGGCCCTTGCCTGCGTGGCCGGCGTGATGATCGGCATTTTGGTGCAGATCCGCCCCTTCATGGGTTTCGACATGCTGCTGCCGATGTTTGCCGCCGCCATCCTCGGCGGCATCGGCAGCATTCCGGGCGCAGTGCTCGGCGGCCTGATTATCGGAATCGCCGAAGCCGGGGCGGTGCAATTGATCGGCGCCGAATGGCGCGCCGCCGTGTCCTTCATCATCCTGATGGCGGTGCTTTTCGTGCGGCCGATCGGCCTTTTCGGAGTTCGGGAGAGATGATCGACCTCGTAGGCTACGGCGCATTCTTCCTGACCACCGCGCTGATCTTCTCGCTGGTGACGCTCGGGCTCAACCTGCAATGGGGGCTGACCGGCCTGTTCAATGTCGGGCTCGCCGGCTTCGTCGCCATCGGCGCCTACACCTCGGCCTTGCTGACCACGCCCGACGATGCCGCACGCGTGGGCGGCTTCGGCCTGCCGATCCTGGCCGGCTGGCTTGGCGCCATGGTCGTCGGCGGTATTGCCGCCGCGCTGACCGGCATCGCCACACTGCGTCTCAGGTCCGACTATCTTGCGATCACCACATTCGGCGTCGCCGTCGTCGTGCAACTGGTCGCGCTCAACGCACAAAAGCTCACCGGCGGCCCGTTCGGCATCGGCTTCATTCCGCGCCCCTTCGGCAGCCTCGCCGAGACCCCATTGCTGTTCAACCTCTCCAACCTTGCCATCGTCTGCGCGGTCACGCTGATCGTCTATCTGGCCCTGGAGCACCTGTCGCGCAGCCCGTGGGGGCGGGTGCTGAAGGCGCTGCGCGAGGACGAACGCGCGGCGATCTCGCTCGGCAAGAGCGCGCGCTTCTACCGGGTCCAGGCTTTTGCCGTCGGCGGCGCCGTCATGGCGCTGGCCGGCGCGTTGCAAGCGCATTTTACCGGTTTCATCGCGCCCGACAATTACCTGCCGATCCTGACCTTCCAGGTCTGGGTGATGCTGATCGTCGGCGGCTCGGGCAGCAATACCGGCGCCGTCGTCGGCAGCATCCTGGTGTGGGCGATATGGGCAGGATCGGGCACCATGACCAGCATCCTGTTCTCGCCCGAGCAGCAGGCACGCGCCGCTTCGCTGCAAATCGTCGCCATCGGCGTGATGCTGTGCGTCATCCTCCTGGTCCGGCCGAACGGCCTGTTCGGTGAACGGCCGCGGCGAATGCGCTTCGGCAAGCGAGCGAAGGCCACCGCCAGCGAGAGGTCCTGAACCCAATGGCGCGACAGGAAGCGCTTTCGTTGTGGCACGCGGTCAGTCGCGATCGCCTTCCCCGGCCAGCGCTGGAAGACAGGCTCGATGTCGACCTTGCCATCGTCGGCGGCGGCTTTACCGGTGTTTCGACGGCCCTGCAT
>NZ_RZOJ01000562.1:0-3063 GCF_003998845.1 Mesorhizobium sp. M4A.F.Ca.ET.022.05.2.1
GAGGAAGGCGGCTTGCACGGCGTTGAGCGTGCCGTCCGCGTCGGCAAGCCCCTCGATGGTGGTGATGTCGCGTCCCTCGACCTGCGCCGCCAAAGTCAGGCAGGCAAGCACGCGCTCGCCGTCGACATGCACGGTGCAGGCGCCGCACTGACCCTGGTCGCAGCCCTTCTTGGTGCCGGTGAGGTGGAGCCGGTCACGCAGCGCGTCGAGCAGCGTCACGCGCGGCTCGATGTCGAGAGTGTGGTCGCTGCCGTTGATGGTGAGGTGGAGGGAAAGCGTGGTCGGACTGATGGTGACTTGGTCATTCATGGGGCGTCGGGCTCCAATTGCTGGACGCTAGGCGGATGGAAATGGGGCTTGGGAGGGCAGGGGCAAGGGTGACGGGAGCGTGTTAATCTCCCCTCTTGAGGGGGAGATGGCCGGCAGGCCAGAGGGGGTCGTCTCGCAAAGAGCGCCAACCTCTATCTGCCGCGGCAGGTCGCGCCCGGTCGAACCGACCCCCACTGTCGCCTTTGGCGACATCTCCCCCTCGAGGGGGGAGATTACGCTCTCAACACGTGACATATCGGTCCCCCTGATTATATGATAAAGCTGCTCCACTAAAACGGAGGCGCCTCCGTTTATTTACGTGGGGGCTGACCCGGTCGGGTTCAAGCCCCAATCGACTCGTGGAGACAAAATTGGCTGAAAGGCCGCCAGCGACCGCCGACGAGAAGCCAGACGCGCCCGCGCCAAAGCCGCTGCGCGCCGATGCCCAGCGCAACCGCGATAGGCTGGTCGAAGTGGCGGCGCAGGCTTTCGCTGAGGCTGGTGTCGATGCCTCGCTGGAGGAGATCGCGAAACGGGCAGGGGTCGGCATCGGCACGCTCTACCGGCATTTCCCGACGCGCGAGCATCTGGTTGAGGTGGTCTATCGCCGCGAGGTGGAAGGGCTTTGTCGCGCAGCCGGGGAACTGGCGGAAAAACATCCGGCCGATGTCGCGCTGGAGCTGTGGATGCAGCGCTTCGTCGACTATATCGGCACCAAGCGCGGCCTGGCGACCAGCCTTCGCATCCTGCTCACCACCAACTCGACACTGTTCTCCGATACGTCCGGGCGTGTCTCGGGCGCGCTGAAAGGCCTGGTCGAGCGGGCTGCCGCCGCCGGCTCGATCCGCGCCGACGTCGATGCCTCCGACGTGCTGCATGCACTCGGCGGCATCTACTCCGCGCCTAACACGCCCGACTGGCGCGACCGCTCGGGGCGGCTGGTCAAGCTGTTGATGGATGGCTTGCGGTTCGGGGCGAGGGAGGCGTCGAAGCTGCCCCGGTAGTCGGGCGCGCCGCGATGCGTCTATCGTCCCAGCGGTTGCTTCGACAGCGACAGAAGTTCTTCCTCGTCGGCGATGCCGGCCATGTAGTTGGCAAGGATGCGGGACGCCAGGCCCTCAAGGCGATCGGGGGAATCGCTTTCAAGCTTCAACCGTTCGAAGACCCTTGCCAGCAAGGCCAGTTCGGACGGATCGAAAATACCAGCGTCCTGAGCTTTTCGACGAATTGGCATGACGCCTCCCAAGCAGACGTTTTCGCAAGGCCATTGCAACGCGCTCCCGTCGAGACTGCGAGTTGGTGGTTAAGAAAACATTAGCCATGCAGAAAGTTCCAGTGCGGTCGAAATGGGCCGTGTGCGCTTTGCCGCCGACCGTTCCGCAAATACACAAACGCGTCATCGACTCGCATTGCCGGGAGCGCAGCCTAGATAGAGCGCGGGGCAAATATGATTATAGAAGGACATACGCATGCCTGAACGGCTGACACTGAACGACGGCGCCACCATTCCTCAGATCGGGCTCGGCGTGTGGCAGGTCGATCCGGGCGTCACGGCCAAGGTGGTGCGCTGGGGGATCGACGCCGGCTACCGCCTGATCGACACCGCCGAGGGCTACCGCAACGAGGAAGGCGTGGGCGAGGCGATCCGCGCGGCAAGCGTGCCGAGAGGCGACCTGTTCATCACCTCGAAGCTGCGCAACGGTGCCCACCAGCGCGACGCCGCGTTGCGCGCCTTCGACGACACGATGCAAAAGCTCGGCATCGATCAGATCGATCTCTTCCTCATCCACTGGCCGGTGCCCAGCCAGGGCAAGTATGTCGAAGCCTGGAAGACGCTCGTCGAACTCCAGAAGGCAGGCCGCATCAAGTCGGTTGGCGTGTCGAACTTCAACCAGGACCATCTGGAGCGCATCATCGGCGAGACCGGCGTGACGCCGACCGTCAACCAGATCGAATTGCATCCGCGCTTCCAGCAGCGCGACAAGCGCGAATTCCATGCCAGGCACGATATCAAGATCGAAAGCTGGAGCCCGCTGGGCAGCGGTCGCCTGCTGGCCGACCCGACGTTGGAAGGGATCGCCAGGAAGCACGGCAAGTCGGTGGCGCAAATCGTCATCCGCTGGCACCTGCAGGAAGGGCTGATCGTTATCCCGAAGTCGAACCACCAGGAAAGAATCGCCGCCAATTTCGACGTCTTCGGCTTCGAGCTGGACGGCAACGACCTGGAGACCATCCGTGGCATGGATTCCGCCGACGGCCGCACCGGGCCGGATCCGGCGGCGGCGGCGTTCTTGTTCTGAGGCGTTGAAACAGCTGATCTCCCCCTGGGGGAGATTAGCGCTTCGCCGAAGGCACCTTTTCTGCAACGTTGGCGATTGGCCTATCGCTACGCCATCGCCACGATCACATGCGCCTGGATCTTGGCGGCGACCGCGCCGCTGCCGTGCCTGTCCCTGATGGCGGCTTCGGCGCAGTCGGTCGCGGCTTCCAGTTTTGCCGCGTCCCTGGCCTCGATCTCGTTGCGAAGCAGTGTCCCCTGGCAATAGGCGACGGCAGGAATGCGCGGCGAGGAGGCCCGGCTTTGTTCGGCCCTCGTCTCGATCGTCACATGCGAGAAGCCCGCAGCCTCCAGGTCGCTGCGGATCAGGTCCTTGTCGTGGTAGCCGTGCGGCGTGCGTGCCAGGAAGCGCGGCGGATCGTCCGGGAAAATCCTTGCCAGGGCATTCGTCACGTCGTCGGCGAACTCATTCTCCT
>NZ_RZOJ01000563.1:0-3059 GCF_003998845.1 Mesorhizobium sp. M4A.F.Ca.ET.022.05.2.1
CGCGGCAGCGTGCCGCGCACCCTGGACTCGGTCCTGTCGGAGCCTCGGCGGGACATCGAACTCGTGGTCGTCGACGACGCTTCCGACGACGGCACCGAAGCCTATCTGGCTTCGCTTGCCGATCCCCGCCTGGCCTGGCGCCGACTACTGGTGCGATCCGGTGCCAACCGGGCACGCAACGAGGGCGCCGAGCTGACTAGCGCGCCGCTTATTGCGTTTCTCGATTCCGACGATGCATTCTGTCCGGGACGCATCGAGCGGTTGATCGCGTTCTTCGATGCCAATCCGGATATTGCGTGCACCATCGACGGCTTCAGCGACGTCGCGGACCGGCGCCGGCGCCTGCACCTGTTGCCGGACCCGACCCCTGACGCCGACAGGCTGCGTCAGCTGCTGCTTTGCCACTGCGTGCCATTGACCAATTCGACCGTTACCGTGCGCCGTTCCGCCTTCGTCTCGATCGGCGGTTACGATGTGGGCCTGTATCGTCATCAGGACCGCGAATTCCTGGTCCGGCTGGGAAAGCAGCACCGCATCGCCTTCGGCAAGGCCGCCGACGTCCTCAAATATCGTGAAGCCAATTCAATGTCGCGCACCCATGCCGGCTACATTGCGGGCCTGGACGATTTCGTCGCCCGCTGCCCGGACTATCGGACGAACGACTACGCCGCGATCCTCTGTTACCTGACGCTGCGCGGCGTGTTGAAGGCCGTGGCGCAGGGCAGCCTCGGCGTGGCGCTGGCGGAAATCAAGGCCTGGCGAAGGGCAAACAACCTGCCCGGGGGCTTTGGCGTCGTTTCCGGTTATTTCGCCGGGCGGCGGCAACGGCGGGAATTGGAACAGTCGTTCGCTCAGGCCGCCACGACGTCGGCTGAATAACGCAGTTCGCGCAATGGTTTGACCCGGCTGGTCGTCTCGGAATAGAGCGGATGCGCCTTGTAGGCGGCCAGCGCCGCGTCGTCCTCGAATTCGGCATAGACGACCACGTCGATCGCGTTGGAGAACAGATCGACCTTGGTGTTGAGCGTCACTTCGAAATGCTTCGAGTGCGGGATCTTGCCCAATTCCTGCAGGCCCGATCGCACGGTCTCCACATCCTCCTTGTGCCGCACGCTGAAGAAAACGATGTGCCGGATCAAACCAGCCTCCTTGATCGTCATTTCAGGCGTGTTTTGTGGGAGCAAGGGCGCAGCGTCAACCGGCAACGATGTCGCGCCCGCCTTGCGGTTGCCGGGGCGTTAGGCCGCTCCGGTGACGTATCGCACGATGCGCGACATCTCCCTGATTGTTACGTCGAGGTAGTGGCCCTGATTGTAGAGGCCATCCCAGATCAGGAAGAAGGTGATGGCGCAGATGACGATGACGTAACGCATGGCTGAAACTATCGTATGCAGGCTAACGCAACCATAGCGATTCCGCTGCAGGCGGCCATTTTCCCGCGGATTGTTGGCTCCAGATCCATCCTCGGCCTGCCCCTTGAAGTTCCTGCTGATGCCGTGGAAGATTGTGCCGGCAATTCAACGGCAAGCTCTGCAGTTCCGGTCGTGGCGACGGCGTTCGAGCCTGATGAATGGACCATGAGAGGGGTGTGGGGCCGGCGATGCGCGGGCTTCACGAAAGTCGGGGGCAGGAAATGGCTTTCAAGCAAGATCCTGGCATTGCGTCTGGCGATGCGGTGCTGCTTGACGAATTGAATTTCGCCGAGATCGTCAAGGGATTGCCGGCCAGGGCGCGCATGGTACTTTCGGCGGCCATGAACCTGCCGCGCGGCTCGCTCAAGGTCAGGATGCCGGACGGCCGCGCTGTCCTCGTCGGCGGCAAGGCGCCAGGTCCCGATGCCGAACTGGTGCTGAAGAACTGGCGTCTGCCCGGACGCGCCTTCTCCGGCGGCACGATCGGTCTTGCAGAATCCTACATGGACGGCGATTGGGACAGCCCGGATGTAACCAGCTTCCTCGAGCTGTTCGTGGTCAATTCCGCCCTCGGCGAGAAGGTCGCAGGCGGCGCCAACTGGCTCATCAACGCCGTCCAGCGCATCCGCCATTGGTTCAACGAAAACACGCATACCGGGTCGCGACGCAACATCTCGGCGCACTACGATCTCGGCAACGCCTTCTACGAGAAATGGCTGGATCCGAGCATGACCTATTCGTCGGCGCTTTATGCGACGGGCGCCAACGATCTCGAAAGCGCCCAGGCCGCCAAATATCGCGCGCTAGCAAAAGATACCGGCATCGGCAGGAAGGACCATGTGCTGGAGATAGGCTGCGGCTGGGGCGGCTTTGCCGAATTCGCCGCCCGCGAGATCGGTTGCCGCGTCACCGGATTGACCATCAGCCGCGAACAGCATGACTTCGCCAAAGCGCGTATCCAGAAAGCCGGGCTTGCCGACAAGGTCGACATCAAGCTGCAGGATTATCGAGACGAGACCGGCACTTACGACCGGATCGCATCGATCGAGATGTTCGAGGCGGTCGGCGAGAAATACTGGCCGGTGTTCTTCGGCAAGATGAAGACCTGCCTGAAGCCCGGCGGCACGGCCGGCCTGCAGATCATCACCATCAACGAGGCCGCCTACGAGGCGTATCGCGCGCGCCCCGATTTCATCCAGCGCTATGTCTTCCCTGGCGGGATGCTGCCGACACCCTCGATCCTCAAGGCTCTCGGCAAGGATCACGGCCTCGCGCATCTGCGCGAGCGCGTCTTCCCGCAGGACTATGCCCGCACGCTCGCCGAGTGGCGCCAGCGCTTCTGGGGCTCGTGGGAAAAGATCGTCCCGCTCGGCTTCGACGAGCGCTTCAAGAAGCTCTGGGAGTTCTATCTGCACTATTGCGAAGCCGGCTTCCGCGCCAGCTACATCGATGTCCGCCAGGTGGTCTATAAGGCCTAGCATCCGCAACACCGTGCGAGCACGCGGTGTTCGGCTGCCGGCGACGTTGTTGCCGCACCAGCCGTCAAAGAGCGATGCGGTACTTGGCAAAACCCCCATCACCCTCACCCGCCGGCTCGATCTTCAGCGACTTCACCTCTGCGATGAAATCCTTTGCCCTGAGCCCAGT
>NZ_RZOJ01000564.1:0-3054 GCF_003998845.1 Mesorhizobium sp. M4A.F.Ca.ET.022.05.2.1
GCGAGATCGAACTCATGTCGATGACCAGCTTGCCTTTGGACAGGCCGGAGGCGACTCCGTTCTCGCCGAACAGCACGTCGGCCACCTGCGGCGTGTCCGGCACCATCGTGATGATGACATCAGCCGCCTTCGCCACGGCGGCATGGCCGGTGATGGTCTTCAGCCCTTTGCCGATCAGGTCAGCCGGCGGTTTGGAGCGATGGTCGCTGGCGACGACGGGGTAGCCGGCATCCAGCAAATGCCCCGCCATCGGCGCGCCCATGATGCCGAGGCCAATAAAGCCGATGGTTTCCATTGTTTCGCTCCTGAAATTCGTAACTGCAACTAGCCGAAGGTACGGCGCTGCCCTTCATCCGCCTGCCGGCACCTTCTCCCCGTATAGTGACGGGGAGAAGGAAGGCTTTAGGCGGCCGCGCTGCCCTGGCCGGCCAATGCCTTGAACCAGCCCAGCCCTGCGTCCGTGCCGGCCTTCGGCTTGTATTCGGCGCCAATCCAGCCGGCATAGCCGAGCCGGTCGATGTGCTCGTAGAGGAAGGGATAGTTGATCTCGCCCGTCCCCGGCTCGTGACGTCCGGGATTGTCCGCAAGCTGGATATGCGCGATACGGCCGAGGTTTGCCTCGATGGTACGGGCGAGATCCCCCTCCATGATCTGCATGTGGTAGATGTCGTATTGCAGGAACAGGTTCTTCGAGCCTATGCGGTCGATCAGCGCCAGCGCCTGGTCGGAATAATTCAGGAAGAAGCCCGGAATGTCCCGGGTGTTGATCGGCTCGATCAAAAGCCTGATGCCGGCCTGCTCCAGCTTCTCGGCCGCGAAAGCCAGATTCTCGGCAAAGACGTTCTCCAGCACCGCTCGGTCGGCTCCCTGTGGGGCGATGCCGGCAAGGCAGTTGATCTGCTCGCAGCCGAGCGCATGCGCATAGGTGATGGCCTTGGCCACCCCTTGCCGGAATTCCGGTACCCGATCGGGAAGCACGGCTATGCCGCGCTCGCCCTTTGCCCAGTCGCCCGGCGGCAAGTTGAACAGAACCTGGGTCAGCCCGTTCTCCTTCAGGCGCGCGGCGACGACGTCCGGCGCATGATCGTAAGGGCCGATATATTCGACGCCCTTGAAGCCGGCGCGGGCGGCGGCATCGAAGCGGTCGAGGAACTCGTGCTCGCCAAAGAGCATCGACAGATTGGCTGAAAAACGCGGCATTCTTTTTCTCCTTCTCCCCGCCGGGCTCAATCCAACATCATGATGGCCGTCGGCGCATCCTCATTGCGTTCGGCCAATTCCTCGAACTCGGTGATCTTGTCGATTTCCGTGCCCATGGAAATGTTGGTGACGCGTTCGAGGATGAATTCCAGAACGACCGGAACCTGGTGCTCCTTCATCAGGCGCTGCGCCTCCTTGAAGGCGCCGGCGAACTCTTCCGGCTTACGCACCCTAACCGCCTTGCAGCCCATCGCCTCGGCGACCGCGACATGGTCGACGCCGTAGCCTGCCTCGGGGTCGTTGGCGCGGTTGACGTTCTCGAAGGCGAGGCTGACCTCGTAGTCCATCGAGAAGCCGCGCTGCGCCTGGCGGATCAGGCCGAGATAGGCATTGTTCACGACGACGTGGAGATAGGGCAATTTGTGCTGCGCCCCGACCGCCAGTTCCTCGATCATGAACTGGAAATCGTAGTCGCCGGAGAGCGCGACGATATCGCGGTCCGGATCGGCCGCTCGCACGCCGAGGGCGGCCGGCAGCGTCCAGCCGAGCGGGCCTGCCTGGCCGCAATTGATCCAGTTGCGCGGCTTGTAGACATGCAGGAACTGCGCGCCGGCGATCTGCGACAGGCCGATCGTGGTGACATAGGTGGTGTCGCGGCCGAAAGCCTTGTTCATCTCCTCATAGACGCGCTGCGGCTTCAGCGGCACCTGCTCGAAATGCGTCTTGCGCTTCATCGTCTTCTTGCGCTGCTGGCATTCCTTCGCCCAGCCCGACCAGTCGCGCAGCTTGCCCGCCGTCCGCCATTCGGTGGCGACGTCAAGCAGCATCTTCAGCGCGGCGCCGGCATCCGAGACAACGCCGAGGTCCGGCGCGAACACGCGGCCTATCTGGGTCGGTTCGATATCGACATGGATGAATTTCTTGCCCTTGGTGTAGACGTCGACCGAGCCGGTGTGGCGGTTGGCCCAGCGATTGCCGATGCCGAAGACGAAGTCGGCTTCCAGCATCGTCGCGTTGCCATAGCGGTGCGAGGTCTGCAGCCCGCACATGCCGGCCATCAGCCGATGGTCGTCAGGGATCGTGCCCCAGCCCATCAGCGTCGGAATGAGCGGCACGCCGGTGACCTCGGCGAACTCGATCAGCAGGTCGGACGCGTCGGCATTGATGATGCCGCCGCCGGCGACGATCAGCGGCTTTTCCGCCTGATTGAGCATCGTCAGCGCCTTCTCCGCCTGGGCGCGCGTCATCGCCGGCTTGAAGGGGGCGAGCGGCTCGTAGGCGTCGATGTCGAATTCAATCTCGGCCATCTGCACATCCACCGGCAGGTCGATGAGGACCGGGCCGGGCCGCGACGAGCGCATCAGATGAAAGGCCTTCTGCAGCGCCATCGGCACCAGATAGGGTTCCATGACGGTGACCGCCCATTTGGCGACCGGCGCGGCGATCGCGGCGATGTCGACGGCCTGGAAATCCTCCTTGTTGAGGCGCGCGCGGGGAGCTTGGCCAGTTATGCAAAGGATCGGAATGGAATCGGCCGCCGCCGAATAGAGCCCGGTGATCATGTCGGTGCCGGCCGGACCGGAGGTACCGATGCAGAGGCCGATATTGCCGGCCTTGGCCCGCGTATAGCCTTCGGCCATATGCGAGGCGCCTTCGACATGGCGCGCGAGAACGTGACGAATGGTGCCCCTCGCCTTCAGCGACGAATAAAGCGGGTTGATCGCCGCGCCCGGCACGCCGAAGGCGCACGAAATGCCCTCCTTTTCGAGAACGAGAACGGCAGCGTCGACAGCGCGCATCCTGGCCATTTGCAAAGCCTCCACGAATTTGTTGGTTGGCTGAGCATGCCAGCAC
>NZ_RZOJ01000565.1:0-3032 GCF_003998845.1 Mesorhizobium sp. M4A.F.Ca.ET.022.05.2.1
GATTCCGACAAGGTGAAGATGGCGCTTCCGGAAGTGAAGATCGGCATCTTCCCGGGTGCCGGCGGCACCCAGCGCGTGCCGCGGCTGACCGACCCGCAGCAGGCGCTGCAGATGCTGACCACCGGCCAGACTCTCACGCCGCAGAAGGCCAAGGCAATGGGCCTGATCCACGAGATCGCCGAGCCTTCGAAGCTGGTCGAGACCGCCAAGGCGATGATCAAGAATGGCCTGAAGCCGGTGGCGCCTTGGGACGAGAAGGGCTTCAAGCTGCCCGGTGGCCCGGTCTATTCGGCGGCGGGCGCCAACCTCTGGCCGCCGGCCATCGCCATCCTGCGTCGTGAGACCTACGGCAACTATCCGGCCGCGGCGGCGATCCTGAAATGCGTCTATGAGGGACTCCTGGTACCCTTCGACACGGCGCTCAAGATCGAGCAGCGCTACTTCACCGAGATCATGCAGACCAGGGAAGCGGCAGCGATGATCCGCTCGCTGTTCGTCTCGCTGCAGGAACTGAACAAGGGCGCGCGTCGCCCGGCCGGCGTGCCGGACACCAAGTTCAAGAAAATTGGCATCCTCGGCGCCGGCTTCATGGGCGCCGGCATCGCCTATGTCACGGCCAAGGCCGGCATTCCCGTCGTGCTGCTCGACCGCGACATGGAGTCGGCCGAAAAGGGCAAGGCGCATTCCGACAGGCTGATCTCTGATCAGGTCAAGAAGGGCCGCGCCAAGCCCGAGGACAAGGACAGGCTCTTGTCGCTGATCACGCCGACGGCCGACTATGCCGACCTCGCCGGCTGCGATCTGGTGGTCGAGGCCGTGTTCGAGGATTCCGCCGTCAAGAAGAGCGCCACCGAAAAGGCGGAAGCGGTGCTGAAGTCGTCGGCGATCTTCGCCTCCAACACCTCGACCATCCCGATCACCTCGCTGGCGAAGAATTCGGCGCGACCGAAGAATTTTGTCGGCATCCACTTCTTCTCGCCGGTCGACAAAATGATGCTGGTCGAGATCATCCTCGGCAAGAAGACCGGCGACAAGGCGCTGGCGACCGCCATCGATTTCGTCCGCGCCATCAAGAAGACGCCGATCGTCGTCAACGACACGCGCGGCTTCTACGTCAACCGCTGCGTCCTGCGCTACATGTCGGAAGCCTACAAGATGCTGATCGAGGGTGTCCCGGCACCGATGATCGAGAACGCCGCCAAGGCGGCCGGCATGCCGGTCGGTCCGCTGGCGCTGACCGACGAGACGGCGATCGACCTTGCCCAGAAGATCATGAAGCAGACGATCAGGGATCTCGGCGAGAAGGCCGTCGATCCGAAGCAGATGGCGCTGATCAACACCATGGTCGACACGCATGGCCGCTTCGGCCGCAAGAACGGCAAGGGCTTTTACGACTATCCGGCCAAGCCGGCGAAGAAGAAGCTGTGGCCTGGCCTCAAGGACCTCTATCCACAGCTCAAGCCGGAGAAGGTCGACTATGAGGAACTGAAGCAGCGCCTGCTGGTCACCATCGCCCTCGAGGCGGTTCGCGTGATGGAGGAAGGCATCGTCACCGATCCGCGCGAGGCCGATGTCGGCTCGATCCTCGCCTTCGGCTTCGCCCCCTTCACCGGCGGCGCGCTGTCCTACATCGACGGTATTGGCGCCAAGCAGTTCGTCAAGATCGCCAAGGCCCTGCAGAAGAAGTACGGCGCCGAGTTCAAGGCGCCGAAGCTGCTGCTCGACATGGCGGAGAAGGGCGAGACCTTCTACCAGCGTTTCGACCCTTACCAGAAGGGCGAGATCAAGCAGGCAGCCTGACGGCCGACGCCGATGTATGTCTGGGCGCGCATGGCGCGCATGATGGCCACGGCGCGAAGCCGTGGCCCGTACCTCGTCGGCGGTGAAAGCCGGCTGGTCTTTCGATGCCTGCCGACCGACATCGATTTCAACAACCATCTCAACAACGCCCGCTACATGATGCTGGCCGATCTCGGCCGCATCGACATCTTCCTGCGCGCCGGCCTCATCGCGCTGGCGCGCAGGAACGGCTGGGCGCCGATGATCGGCGGGCTGCAGGTGGCCTATGTGCGCGAGATCCGGCTGTGGCGGCGCTTCGAGGTGGTGTCCTCGATCGAGACCTGGGAAGGCACCTCGGTCATCGGCAGGCACCGCTTCGTCCTCGATAGTGGCGAAACGGCCGCGCAAATCATGACCACCGGCGGTGTCTACGACCGCCGCGGCCGCCGCTTTCTCGACATTGGCGAGGTGGTCATCGCACTTGGCCGTTCTGCTCAGCCGCGCCCCCCGACCGAGGCCGAGCAGGCATTCATGGCGTCGCACCGGAATTTGCGGGAACTTGCCAAGAAGGCGTGATCGTTGGCGATCCCGCGCACTTCCTCGGTGGACATTGGGGCGGTTGCGCGGTAGACAGGAAGAGGCATTTTTTCCTGTTTTGAAGGAGAGCTCGATTGCTCTCGCACGACCGTGTCTGGGCCGCCATCGACGCACTCGCCGAGCGTTATTCGCTGTCGGCGTCAGGTCTGGCAAGGCGCGCCGGTCTCGACTCCACCGCCTTCAACAAGTCGAAGCGCCTGTCCTCGGACGGGCGGCCACGCTGGCCGTCGACCGAATCGCTGGCCAAGATCATCGAGGCCACCGGCGCCTCGCTGGAGGAGTTCACCGGGCTGGTGGAAGGTGATGGCTCGATCCCGGCGTCGCAGGCACGCAGGTCAGCCGTGCCGCTGCTCGGCTTTGCCCAGGCCGGCGCCGGAGGTTTCTTCGACGATGCCGGCTATCCGGCGGGGCAGGGCTGGGATCTGGTTGAATTGCCGGCCAGGGCGACAGCAAGCTCCTATGCGCTGCAGGTGCAGGGCGATTCCATGCTGCCGCTCTACCGCAACGGCGACGTGCTGATCGTCGAGCCGGGCGCTGCCACCCGCAAGGGCGACCGCGTCGTCGTCAAGACCGTTGCCGGTGAGGTGATGGCCAAGGTGCTGGCTCGCCAGACCGTGAAGTCGATCGTGCTGGTCTCCCTCAATCCTGATCATCCT
>NZ_RZOJ01000566.1:0-3027 GCF_003998845.1 Mesorhizobium sp. M4A.F.Ca.ET.022.05.2.1
ATTTGAGGTAGGGCGCGAAGTTGCGGCGAATGCCAGCCAGATTGTCCTCGATGTCCTGCGGCGTCAAAAGCTTGCGCGCCTCGTCCTTGAACGAGGGATCGCCGATCATCGAGGTGCCGCCGCCCATCAGCGCGATCGGCCGGTGGCCGGTCCGCTGCAGCCAATGCAGCATCATGATTTGGATCAGTGATCCCGCATGCAGGCTCTTCGCCGTCGCATCGAAGCCGATATAGGCGGTGACGATTTCCTTGGCGAAAAGCTGGTCGAGGCCGGTTTCGTCCGAGATCTGGTGGATGAAGCCGCGCTCGCTCATGACGCGCAGGAAATCGGATTTGTAGGCGGACATTTTTTCTTTCCCGAAGATCGCCCGACCGCCGGGCCAAGCATGACATGAAGGCGGGCGTTTAGCACCAGTGGGCGATCAGCAAAAGTGGAATCCGGTTTTGCGTCCAATCGCCCACTAAGCAAAGACCGGCGATCAGCAAAAGTGGAATCCGGTTTTGCGTCCGATCGCCCACTAAGCAATGACCCGCGATCAGCAAAAGTGGTTTCCGGTTTTGCGTCCCGCGCGGATGACATTGCGTATCCTTGCCTCGTGGTTGCGGCTGGCGTAATGAGGCGCCGCGCAAAGGGCAGTGCCCAGGCGCCGCGACGGGGCACCATCCCGCAAATCGAGATCCGGAAGCTCCCGCGATGAACAGGAACTACGTCATCCTCTTTCTGTTCAGCCTGCTGATGACCTTCGGCGGTCTCGCCAGCCTTCCTCCGATCGACCGTGACGAGTCCCGCTTCGTCCAGGCGACCAAGCAGATGGTCGAGACCGGCGACTATGTCGATATCCGCCTGCAGGATGTCACGCGCTACAAGAAGCCGATCGGCATCTACTGGCTGCAATCGGCGGCGGTGGCGCTGAGCGGCGAGGGCGCCGCCGCGCCGATCTGGGTCTATCGCCTGGTCTCCATGCTGGGCATCGCGCTCGCCGTCGTCGGCATCGGCTGGACCGGCACGAGGCTCTTCGGCGCCAATGCCGGCCTCGCCGCCGGTCTGATGATGGCGGCGATCTTTGCCACCGCCTTCGAGGGCCGCGACGCCAAGACCGACGCCATGCTTCTGGCCTGCTGCGTGACGGCCCAGGGCGCGCTGGCGCAGGCCTATCTCGCCGCGCGCCGCAACGAGCCGGTCGCTGGCCATCTGCCCTGGATCTTCTGGATCGCGCAAGGACTTGGCATCCTCATCAAGGGACCGGTGGCGCCGCTCTTGTCGCTGCTGACGGCGGCGGCGCTGGTTGCCTTCGATCGCGACTGGCGCTGGCTCCTCAAGCTGAAGCTGGTGCGCGGCGTCGCCATCGTGCTGTTCATCGTGCTGCCCTGGATATTTCTCATCAGCTGGAAGAGCGGCGGCGCTTTTTTCCAGGAGGCGGTCGGCAAGGACATGCTGACCAAGGTGGCGCAGGGCGAGGAATCGCATGGCCTGCCGCCCGGCTTCTACATGCTGACCTATTCACTGTTCATGTGGCCGTTCGGCCTGATCGCTGTCGGCGCCGGGCTGCAGGCCATCAACCGCTTTTGGGATGATCCGCGCCTGCGCTTCTGCCTCGCCTGGTATATCCCGTTCTGGCTGGTGTTCGAGGCGATCCCGACCAAGCTGCCGCACTATGTCATGCCGGCCTATCCGGGGATGGCGCTGCTGATCGGCTGGTTGCTGACGTTGAAGCCCGAGGAGGCCAACGCACCGCTCAAACGTTGGCAGACCTGGCTGTGGTGGGCGACCGCCTTCGGCCTTGTCGTCGTTTCCATCGGCCTGGCGGTGGTCTGCATTGCCGCGCCGATCTATCTCGCCAAGGCATTTTCGTGGTGGAGCATTCCCGCCGCGCTTGCTGCGCTCGCCGCCGGCTACATGGCCTTCCCGCGCCAATTGCAGGTGCCGCTCGGACGCGTCGGTGCGATTGCCATTTGCGCCGGCATCACCTTTTCCCTGCTGTTCGGTACCATCGCGCCGTCGCTGAAGCCGATCTGGCTGACCCCGGCGATCAAGGTCGCGGTCGACGCCAACCGACCATGCGACACCACAGTGCTCGCCTCCGCCCCGTACCATGAGCCGAGCCTCGTCTTCCTTGTCGGAACCAGCACCGTGCTCACCGATGTCGACGGTGTCGCAAAGCACCTGCTGGCCGATCCGGCTTGCGCGCTGGGACTGGCATCGGTCAAGGACGAGCAGAAGCTCAACGAACTGCTTTCGGGGCAGGGCAAGTCGGCAAAGCGCCTGACCGAGATCGACGGGCTCAACTATTCGTCAGGAGACAAACTGGCGCTCGGGCTTTATCGGGTGGCAGAGTGAATAGCATCGGGCCTCGATTGCCCTTATAAGCTCGCGCCCAATCATGCTCGTCATCGCATCCACCCTCTATCGCCGCTCGCTCGGCAACTTCCTCGACACGATCCGCATCGTGAGGAGGCGCTTTGCCGTACGGGCGGCGCGTTACCCCGAGATCCCTTGGCTGGTCTGGGTGTTTGCCTGGCTGTTGCTCGCGACGGCAGTCTTCCTCAGCCTCGACGGCGCCGCCGGCAGAATGCGCGGGGTGTGGACGCCCGGCTTCGTCCAGTTCACCGACTCCTTCACTGATTTGGGCCTGGGCGGCTGGTACCTCATTCCGGCAGCGCTTTGCCTCGTCGCCGCCAATCTGACGGACTGGCGAAGCCTGTCCAGGCGAGCACGGCTTTTCGTCTACAACTGGACCTGCTTCGCCTTCCTGGTGCTTTGCGCTGTCGGCTTGTCCGGCCTGGCGGTCAATCTCTTGAAATACGGCATCGGCCGGGCGCGGCCGCTCTATTTCAACGATTTCGGGGTTTTGTCGCTGCACCCCTTGGCCATGGATGCGCGCTTTGCCGGCTTTCCTTCCGGCCATGCCACCACGATGGGCGCGGTGTTCGGCGTCGCGCTGCTGCTGTTCCCGAGGCGCTGGTACATCGCCCTGGCGCTCACGGCGTGCATTGCCTCGACGCGCGTCTTCGTCGGCGCCCATTACCC
>NZ_RZOJ01000567.1:0-3021 GCF_003998845.1 Mesorhizobium sp. M4A.F.Ca.ET.022.05.2.1
GAACTCCTCGTCGGAAACGGCCGACCATTCATCGCGCAGCAAGGAGAAGCGGGCGAGCCAGGCGGCGCGATCCTCTCCCTCGAAAAGCGCTGGCTCCCAGATGACGAAGAGGCCCATCCCTCCCAGGGCCCTGCGGGCGTGCCGCATCAGCCGCGCCTTACCCTCGGTCGGCAGGTGGTGCAGCGACATGCCGATCCAGATCACGTCGACGGGCTCCGACCACGTCGCCATCGCATGCGCGAAATCGCTGCAACGCAACTCGACCGGGCAAGGAAGGATATCGAGCTCTCGAGCCGCCAGCCGCAGCGATGCCTCGGACAGATCGATGCCGACATAGTTGCCGATCGTGGTCGTCCTCAACGTCGCGGCGGAGGCGCCGGCATCGCCGCACGCCACGTCGAGAAAGCGGAACGACGCAGGCGCAAGCTCCGTGAGCACGTCACGCAGAAGGCGATAGACCTCGCGATGGAACATGAGGTTTGCATCCACGATCCTGCGATAGGTATCAAGCTCCCTGTTGAACATGTCCTGGGAGCCCGTTGCCTCGCTCCCTGTCGTCGCCGGCATGCCTTCGCTCGATGTCACGATGCCCTCCATGGAAGGTCGATGGGATGCCGCTAGGCAGCGGCACCTGCTGCGTAGAGATGCAAGGCGCGGAAGACCGCCGTGTGGCCAGGGGTCGCGATGCCGAACTCGATGCCCAACTGGTGCATCCGCCCGGACAGCCAGGCGACCTCGATCGGCTTTCCCCTTTCGAGATCGTTGGCCATCGACGATTTCACATGCGGGGGGAATGCGCTCCACCTGGTCGTGACGCGCAGTTCGAAGCCCTGGGCCAGCGGATGACCGGCGGCCGCGGCAATCGCCATGCCCTCGTCGCGCAGCTGCTCGATGAAGATGCGCGCCTCGGGGTCGTCGAGGATCGGACCGATCCCCGAACGCATCAGCGACGTTCCGCCGGAGAAGGCCGCCAATGTCACGAACTTCTCCCAAAGCACATTGTCGATGTCGGCAACCGGCTTCAGCTCCAGCCCGATAGCCCGATCGCACAGCGCCTGAAGTTCCTTGATGACAGGGTCGCGGTGTCCGCCGACGAGGATGTCACGCAGCCCGCCCGCGTGGACGACTTCTCCGGGCTGCTTGATGAATGCGGACAGGTAGGTGGCGCCACCGATCACCCTGTCGCCCGGAATATGGCGGCGGAGAATGCCGACGCTATCGATGCCGTTCTGCAGCGTCACGACGCGCGTGTTCCCGCCGATGAGCGGTCCGAACGCCGCGGCGGCCTTCTCGCTGTCGTAGAGCTTGACCGCGAAAATCACCAGATCGACGGGACCGATGTCGGCCGGCGCGTCGCTCGCGGACACATTGGACAGCAAGATGTTACCGAGGTCGCTTTGAATGCGCAGGCCGCTCTGGCGCATTGCCTGCAAGTGGGCACCGCGAGCAATGAAGCTGACCTCGCCCCCCACCTCGGCGAGCCTGGCGCCGACATAGCCGCCGATGCCGCCCGCTCCCATCATTGCGATCCGCATGCCGTCCCCTCGACGCCCGCCGCCGCGATCGGCCGCACGAAGCTCCCACCGACCAGGTCAATATTAGCATTTCCTTGAATACACAGCCAGCCGGACCGGGGCGGATATTCGGCGGCAAGCAGATCGCGACTAGCCGCTGTCGGGCACGATCTGCATGATAACCTGGCCGGGCGTGATGACGCCTGGACAGCAAGCGACCCTAAGCGCTTTCGGCCTGCCTTACTCCCTGAAGGCGCGGCTGATCTGGTCCTGCAGCGGCTTGACCAGATAGGAGAGCACCGTGCGGTCGGCGGTCTTGATGAAGGATTCAACCGGCATGCCGGGAACCAGCTTGACCTGGCCGAGGCGCGCCACCTCCGTGCTCGTGGTGGCGATGCGCACGGTGTAGTAGCTGATGCCGGTGCGCTGGTCGGTGGTGGTGTCGGGCGAGGTGCGCTCGACCGTGCCGTTGATCTGCGGCGTGGTCCGCTGGTTGAAGGCCGAAAAGCGCAGCGCCGCCGGCTGGCCGACGAAGAGCTGGTCGATGTCGCTCGGCGCGATCCTGGCCTCGATCGCCAGGCTGTCGCTGTCGGGCACGATCTGCATGATAATCTGGCCGGGCGTGATGACGCCGCCGATCGTGTAGGCGATCGACTGCTGCACGACACCGTCCTGCGGCGCGCGGATGTCGATGCGCCTGAGCTGGTCTTCGGCGGCGACCTTGCGCTCCATCAGTTCGCCGATCTTGGCGTCGATCTCGCGCAGATCCTTGTTGACCTCGGTGCTGAGATCGAGATCGACCTGGATAATCTGCAGGTTGATCTCGGCGATCCTGCCTTCGGCCTGCGCCAGCGCCGCCGTCAGCTGGCCGCGCTCGCCGTCGAGCCGCGTCGCCTCGCGCTCCATCGCGGTCAGCCGGTCGATGGAGATCAGCCGCTTCTTCCACAGCGCGCGCAGGCTGACGAGTTCCTCGCCGACAAGCTCGATCTCATGCGACTTGGCATCGGCCTGGGCTGTGTCGCCGCTGATCTCCTTGCGCAGCTGCTCGATGCGCTCCCTGAGCTGGCCCTTCTGGCCGGAGCGCGCCGCCCGCCGTGTCTCGAAGAGCTGCTTTTCGCCGGCGATGATCTCGGCCACCACCGCATCGCCGCCCCGGTCGAGCAGGGCCTTCGGAAAGGCGATCTGACCGGCGCCCTGGCGCTCTGCGTCCAGCCGCGCCTCGCGCGCCGACAACTGGTCGAGCGCCTTGGTGACCACGGCGAGATTGGCGGCCGGCATGGTCGGATCGAGGCGCACCAATAGCGCGCCCTGTTTGACGCGGTCGCCGTCATGGGCGGCGATCTCGCCGACGATGCCGCCGGTCGAGTGCTGGACCTCCTTGACGTGGGAATCGACGACGAGAACCCCCGACGCGATGACCGCCCCAGAGATTTGCGTCAGCGCGGCCCAGCCGCCGACGCCGCCGACCAGCAGCGCGACCGCGCCGAGGCCGAGAAGCGTGTGGGCG
>NZ_RZOJ01000568.1:0-3020 GCF_003998845.1 Mesorhizobium sp. M4A.F.Ca.ET.022.05.2.1
CGGGATTCGCCTTCGTGTCGTGGGCTCGGGCTGCGGGGCGGGCTTGGCGATGCGATAGTCGCTGCTCACGCCGGGCAGAGCAGCCTTCTGTGTCGAACTGTCATCGGCGAAGGCGGCGCCCGCCAACATGCTCGCGGTCGCGAGGGCGACGATGCGCAGGAGTCTGGACGAACGCTTGCTGGTCATCGCCGGACTATATTGGCGGCGCAGAAGCGATGCCAGACCGCACGCGATCACTTCGCCGCGTGCCGGCCTCATGCCGCCTTCTTGCGGGTGTCGTAGACATGGTCGACAAGACCCCAGGCCTTGGCCTCCTCGGCGGTCATGAAATAGTCGCGGTCGAGCGTGCGCTCGACCTCCTCGTAGGTGCGGCCGCAATGATGAGCATAGAGCTCGGTCATGCGCCGCTTGGTGCGCATGATGCCTTCGGCGTGACGTTGGATATCGGACGCCTGGCCCTGGAAGCCGCCGAGCGGCTGGTGCAGCACAATGCTGGCGTTGGGCAGTGCGATGCGCCGGCCAGGCGTACCGGCCATCAGCAGGAAGGACGCCATCGAGGCGGCAAAGCCCATGCACACGGTCGACACCGGGCAGGAGATGTACTGCATGGTGTCATAGATGGCGAAACCGCTGGTCACCACGCCGCCCGGCGAGTTGATGTAGAGCGATATCTCCTTGTCGGGATGGTCGGATTCCAGCGACAGAAGCTGGGCGCAGACCAGCGCCGACACACCGTCGTTGATCTCTCCGTTGATGAAGATGATGCGTTCGCGCAGCAGCCGCGAGAAGATGTCGAAGGCGCGTTCGCCGCGGCTCGAGTGTTCGATCACCATCGGCACCAGATTGGCAAGACCGCTCATTTCGTCTCTCCCTTGGTTCCTTGCTCAGGCCGCGCGCCGCAACTGCGGCGCATTCGCCGCGATCGCCCGTTTCGTGCCGCCCGCGCCAAAGGCGTGCCGGCAACCGGCACCGGCCATGGCGACGGCGGGCATGCGCGCAAAGCCCTCATGGACGATGCGCAGGTGCGTGCCGCCGGAAACCGTCGGGTCGAGCGTGAAGGTGACGATGCTGTCCAATCGGCCGTCGAGCGGCACTTGCCGTCCGCCATTGCCTTTGCTTGGCCGCTCGCGCCAGGAATAGCGCAGCAGCCTGCCGGGCTCGGCTTCGAGGATTTCGCACTCGATCGGCGCCTCTGGCCCGTCAAAGGCGAAACGGCTGCCCACTTCGGGAGTGATGTCGTTCGGCATCATCCAGGCCGCCAGCAATTCCGCTTCGGTCAGCGCGCGCCAGACTTTTTCAGGCGGATCGGTAAGCTCGCATTCGAAGTTGAGCGACGCATCGGCAGGAGGACGTTCGGTTGCCGTCATTGGTCCATTCCCTTCAAAACTGTCTTCAGTTTCTCGATGCGTTCCGGCCAGAACGCGCGGTAGCGCTCGATCCAACCGAGCAGCGGCTCAAGCCCTTCCGGCGCTGCGCGGTAATAGGCATTGCGGCCGGCGCGCCGCTCGACCACCAGGCCTGCGCCGCGCAGCACCGCCAGATGCTGCGACACCGCCGGCTGCGACACCGTCATGCCGATGCGCAGCTCCGACACGGTCATCTCGCTGGCGACCAGCCGCTCGTAGACGGCGCGCCGTGTCGGGTCGGCCAGCGCGCGGAAAATCTCTGCCTCAATCATGGCAGAAGCATAAGTCGATACTTATTGATTTGGCAAGCGCTGTTTACGAACCTTGCGGAAGCCAGCGCCTCACCAGCCCGGCCGCTCCATCGAAGGTGGCCTCGAAGATCGGCGACGCCAACACCGCGTGGATGTGAAGCGGTTCGTCGCCGACGTTGCGGAAGCCATGTTTCCTGTGCGCGGGGACGATGAGAGACTGGCCTGACGTCAGGACGCTGTGCTGGTCATCGATCCACACCTCGGCCATCCCGGCGACGACCGTGAGCACCTCCTCGACCGAATGCCAATGGGTCGGGGCGCCGACCGTGGGCTCGACCCATTGTTCGAATATGCAGAGTTGCGCCGCGCCGTTGCTGGCCGATACCAGCATGCGTGTCTCGACGCCCGCCCGCCATTGCTCGCGCTGCTGGTCCCCATGTGCGATCGACTTCACCTGGCACCCCATCCGTTCCCGATCACGTGGAAATTCCGGGCCGGAACACTACATGCTGCTGACAACCATTGACAGCGCATCGCCCACATCATAGAACGAAAAGAGAACAAAAACCTTGTGGGAAAAGCCAGTCACGACGGGCGGCGATTGCCCGCAAGCTGTAAGGTGCGGCGTCAAAAATTTGTTTCGGATGAGCGCGGAGAAGTACGATGGCGGGTAGCATCAACAAGGTCATTCTGGTCGGCAATCTCGGGGCGGACCCGGAAATCCGCCGCCTGAACTCGGGTGAGCCGGTCGTCAACATCCGCATCGCCACCTCGGAAAGCTGGCGCGACAAGAATTCCGGCGAGCGCAAGGAAAAGACCGAGTGGCACAACGTCGTCATCTTCAACGACCAGATCGCCAAGGTGGCCGAGCAGTATCTGAAGAAGGGCATGAAGGTCTATGTCGAGGGCCAGTTGCAGACGCGCAAATGGCAGGACCAGACCGGCAATGACCGCTACACGACCGAGGTCGTGCTGCAGAAATTCCGTGGTGAGTTGCAGATGCTCGACGCGCGCGGCGAGGGCGGCGGTCAGGTCGGCAGCTATGCCGGTGGCGGCAACAGCAGCCGCGGCTCGGATTTCGGCCAGTCCGGCACGAACGACAGCTTCAGCCGCGGCGGCGGCGGTGGCGGCTCCAGGGGTGGCGGCGGCGGTGCGTCGCGCGAACTCGACGACGAGATCCCGTTCTGAGCGCCAAGACCACGTAACCGGCATTGAGGAGGGGAGATGTCGCTCGGACCATTGCTATCCGCGCCCCCTCCCATTCCGTGGCATGCATTCGCGGCCCTTGCCGCCCTGGCGATTGGCGGCGCGGTGACCAGCACCAGGATCGACAGGAGATGGATCGGACTGAACGGGCCGATCA
>NZ_RZOJ01000569.1:0-2979 GCF_003998845.1 Mesorhizobium sp. M4A.F.Ca.ET.022.05.2.1
CCTCTATCCCGATCGGGTCCCGCCGGCGCCGGCGACCGCCATGGCAGTGCTGAAACCCGGCCAGCAGGTCCAGTCGATGATTGCGGGCCACGTCGTGAAGCGCGACACCCGGCTGGTCTCCGGCCTCCAGCCTGGCCTGTCGACACGCTGCACTTTCACTACCGCCCAGGAGATCACGCTGTGGCCGATCGAGATCAGCTCGGTCAGCTATTTCCAGGATCGCAGCGGACTGGCGGCGGCCGGCATCGGGCCGGTCGGCGGCGTGGCCGGCCAAGCGGCGCTGCGCATCGCGCTCACCCGCACCGGCAAAGGCAAATTCAACGAACTCGCGCTTGACCAGCTTGATCTCTATCTTGCCGGCCGCAGTAAGGCGCCGCTGATTTTTGACGCCATTTTCGGCGCCTGTTCGGCGGTTGGCGCGCGCACCGAGGGCAAGACCAACCCGATATCGCCGCTGCCGGAACCCGAAATGGTCGGCATTCGCGACGACGAAGCCTTGATGCCGCGTACCCGTCCGACATTCGAAGGCTACCGCCTGCTGCGGGAATATTTCATGATGCCCGAGCGCTTCCACTATGTGCGGGTTTCTGGCCTGAACCCGGTGGTGCGCAAATGCGACGGAGGGCTGGAGGTCATTTTCCTGTTCCGGCGGCCCGTACCTGAGCTTGCCGACCTTACGCCCGCCGATTTCGAGCTCTTCGTAACCCCGATCATCAATCTCTTCGAGCGCGAGTGCAACATCGTCGAGCTCGATCCCCGCCGGACGCGGCAGGTACTGCATGCCGACCGTACGCGGGCGCGCGACTTCGAGATCTATCGGGTCACGCGGGTCGAGGACGCCGAGAGCGAGGGCAGCGACGCCGAAATACCCGAGCTCTTCAGCCTGGGGCAAAACCGCGGCAGCGGCTGGGTCTACTCCACCGAGCGCCGGCCGCGCCGGCCCACCGAGGATGAGCGGCGCGATGGCCTGACCCGCACCTCCTACACCGGGGACGATGTCTTCCTGGCCGTTTCGCGTCCCATCGCAAGCCCGGCGAACCGACCTCTGAGGCGCCTCGACATCATGGCGCTTTGCACCAATCGCGACCTGCCGATCCTCGACGACAATCCAACGCTGACGCTGGAGACGGGCGACCCGGTCGAGGCGGTCAGGCTCATCGGCGCGTTGCGTCCGCCGCAGCCGGCGATCCCGGCGGCGCTGCCGGCGGGCGCCGAGGGGGAATCCAGGGCCGACAATCTCGCCTGGCGGCTGGTGGCCCAGCTCGGGCTCAATTTCCTCAGCCTTGCCAAGGAAGGTCGCGGTGTCGATCCGCTCCATGCGTTGCTCGACCTCTATGCCGACCGCGGCGATCCGGGTCTCGCCCGCAACGTGCATTCGATCGTGCGCATCGACTCGCGCCCGGTCATCGAACGACTGCAGATCGACGGGCCGATGTGCTTCGGGCGGGGCACGGAAGTAACGTTGCATGTGGACCAGTCCGTGCTCGCGGGACAAAGCACCCTGCTGCTTTCGGCCTTGCTCGCGCGGCTGTTCGCCCGCCATGCCGGAATAAACGGCTTTGTGCGGACCCGCACGCGGCTGCTGCAGAAGCAGGAGGATGTGCCATGGCCGATGACGCCCGGCAATCGCTACCTGATCTAGGCAGCATCGGATCGGGCCGGAGCGAGGGCCTGTCCCAATCGTTCGACTTCTTCGAGCTGCTGCGCCGGCTCGAACGCAGGGGCGGCCTATTCGGCCATTCCGGCCGGTTGGAACGCGAGCCGGCAAGACTCGGACAGCATGTGCGCCTGAGCTTCTCGGCCAGGGACGTGGTGGACTTTCAGGAAGCCGCCGACAACACGCCGGCGCGGGTCACGGTTGCAAATCTCGGCCTGATGGGACCTGAAGGTCCGCTGCCGCTGCATCTGACCCGCTGGGTGCTTGATCGCCTGTCGCAGCGCTGGTTCACCGGCGCCGATGCCAGGCAGACCAGCGACACGACCTTTGTGGACTTCGTCAACATCCTCCAGCATCGCATGATTGCCCTGTATTACCGGGCTTGGGCGGATGCCCACTCGGGAGTGCAGGTCGAACGCGCTGTCGGCGGCCGCGTCCGCGCAATGCTCGAGGCGATGGCCGGCATTGGCCTTCCCGGCACCCAGGACCCCGAACTCGACACCGTCAAGCTGCGCCAGGCCGCTTCGCTTGCCAGCCAGGTCGACGGTCCGGAACGGCTCACCCTGTATCTCGCCGAAGCCTTCAAGGTGCCGGTGCAGGTCAAGGAGTTCGTCGCCGCTTGGATATCGGTGCCGACCGCGCTGCAGAGCCGCCTGGCCAAGGCCTACGCGGCCCTCGGCCGCGGGGCGACGATCGGCCCGCGCGTTTTCAGCCGCCAGAGCAGGATCGAGCTGCGCGTCGGCCCCCTCGGCCTGGAGGACTTCAAGTCGTTTCTGCCGGGCAGCCGGCGGCTGACGCTGTTCAACCACGCGGTTCGCGACATGATCGGGGAAACGCTCGACGTCGACCTGCGTATCGTGCTCGCTCGCGAGGCCGTGCCGCCGCCTCGCGTCGGAACCGTCCAGCTTGGCCGGACCGCCTGGCTTGCGCGGCCCCCCGAAAGGGGAGATGCTGACGATCTGCGGCTGCGCACGATCGTCGGATGGCGGCCGGAGATAGCGGAGGTCGCGGCATGAGTCTGCTGCTGACGCTGGAGCAAGGGCCACGCACCCAGGCGGTAAGGCAGACCCGGCTGGACGAGGGCGAACTGGTGATCGGCCGCAGCGCCGACGCCGGCTGGCAGATCGACGATCCGGACATGTTCGTCTCGCGCGCCCATTGCAAGATCACCGGCGGGCAGGACGGCTATTTCGTCACCGACACCTCGAGCAGTGGACTGTTCATAAACGACTCCGACAGCCCGCTCGGCGCCGGCAGGTCGGCACGCCTGCAAAGCGGCATGCGGCTGAGGCTCGGCGACTACATACTCCATGTCGACCTGC
>NZ_RZOJ01000056.1:0-14734 GCF_003998845.1 Mesorhizobium sp. M4A.F.Ca.ET.022.05.2.1
CTTCAGTTCAGCAAGGCTATCGGCTGCCGCCTGGGCCACCGTCAAATCCTGATCCGCCACTAGGCGGCCAAGGCCCGCAGCCGCCTCAACGGCGTCGAACTCGGACAGTGCGATCGCCAACTGCAAACGCGCTGTCGCGTCGGGGTCGGCAACTGCGGTCAGGAGATGCGGCAGCACATCCGCGCTCGCCGTCTCGGCAAGATCGATCACGGCAAGCCGTCGCACGGCCGCGTCAGCATCGTTCAGACGCTTGCCGATTTCCTCGATATCGCCAAAATCTTCGAAGGGATCGAAAGCAGTCATGTCAGCGCAACAGATAGGGGATGTTGACGGTTACAGCGCCGGTCGGACAATCCTTCTCGCACGGCATGCAGTACCAGCACTCGTCGAATTTCATATAGGCTTTGCCAGTGAGATCGCTGATGCGCAGGACATCCAGCGGGCAGACATCGACGCAGACCGTGCAGCCCTTGTCGGCGATACATTTTGCCTCGTCCACGACGACGGGAACAGTTGTGGGTGAAAGCGCAAGCGGCATGATTTCCCCCGTCAGGCTTGATTGGAAACGCGCAGACGGTCATAGGCTGTCCGCTCCTCGTTCTCGATCGGAACGATGTAGGCTTGAATTGGCCGCTTCTCAGAAACCAGGCGGCCGTCGACCTTGCGCAGAAGCGTGTGGCAGAACCAGTTGTCGTCATCCTTTTTGGGATAATCGACGCGGTTGTGATAGAGTCCCCAGCGGCTCTCCGTGCGGAACAGCGAGGCATGCGCCGCCATGTCGGCGCAGTCGAGAATGGACGACACTTCGAGCGAACGCATCAACTCATGTGCGTCGCGTGCGACAAGGGCGGTTTCGAGATCATCCCTGACCTCGGCGAGCCGCGCCTGGCCGATCTGCATCCTGGCCGTCACTTTGGGCGGCTGCAGATAGTCGTTGACCAGCCGCCGGGCCTTGTATTCGAGCTGGTTGGGCGGGATGCCGTCCTCGCGCCGCGTCGGCGCCAACACGCGTTTGCGCTCCGCCTTGACGAACTCGCCGTCGAAATCCGGAAGGTCAGTTTCCAGCGCGACTTCGGCGGCGTGCTCGCCGGCGACGGCTCCGTTGGTGAAGGCGCCGAGCATATAGTTGTGGGGCACGCTCGCCATGTCGCCCGCGGCGTAGAGGCCCGGCACCGTGGTCCGGGCGAATTCATCGACGAAAACGCCCGACGCGCTGTGACCTGAACAGAAGCCGATTTCGGAAATGTGCATTTCGATCATCTTTTCGCGGTAATCGGTGCCCCGCGCCTGATGGAACCTGCCGCGCGACGGGCGCTCGACCTTGTGCAGGATCTCTTCGATCTCGCCGACCGTGTCGGCATGAAGGTGGTTGAGCTTCAGGAACACTGGCCCCTTGTCGGACTGTAGTTCGTTATAGAATTCCTGTATCATCTGTCCCGACCAGTAGTCGCTTTCGATGAAGCGATTGCCTTCACTGTTGGCGGTATAGGCACCGAACGGACCGGCAACGTAAGCGCAAGCCGGGCCGTTATAGTCCTTGATCAGCGGATTGATCTGATAGCATTCGAGATTCGCGAGCGCGGCGCCCGCATGGTAGGCCATGGCATAACCGTCCCCGGAATTGGTCGGATTCTCATAGGTTCCGAAGAGATAGCCGGAATGCGGCAATCCGAGCCGGCCCGCCGCGCCCATGCACAGGATCACGGTCTTGGCGCGCAGCACGAGGAATTCAGCCGTGCGCGTGTTCACCGCAATGGCGCCCGCGATCCTGCCGTCGCTGGCAGTCAACAGGCGCGTTGCCATGAAGCGGTTGGAGACCAATATCCTTTCGCGTCTGATCTGCCGGTAGAGCGCCTTCTTGACGGTATCGCCATTCGGCATCGGCAGCACATAGGTTCCCAGATGGTGGACCTTCTTCAGGTCGAAATCGCCATTGGCGTTCTTCTGGAAACGGATGCCGAAACGGTCAAGTTCCTGGATGATATCATAGCAGCGCGAGGCATATTTGAAGACCGGCGCCTGATCGACAATGCCGTCATTGGCGATCGTGATCTCCTTGGTGTATTGCTCGGGCGTCGCATATCCCGGAACGACGGCGTTGTTCAGCCCGTCCATGCCCATGCAGATGGCTCCGGAACGCTTCACATTGGCCTTTTCGAGCAGGACGACATTCAGAGCGGGATTTTTCTGCTTCGCCTTGAGCGCCGCCATCGGTCCGGCCGTGCCGCCGCCGATCACCAGCACATCGCAAGTGACTTCCGACAGCCCTTCGACAAAATCATCCATTCTCGTTCCTCACGCCGCAGAATCGGCGATTTCGCGCAAATAGCTCCAGGGATAGATGCCCCTGTCATGACCGTCGGAGAAAACCAGACGTATGGCATATGAACCGATCGCCTCAGCGCTCGTCACGGTGACGGTCTCGAACGAGTGTTCGTTACCCTCGATGTCCGCCCGCACCTGCTGGGCCGCGCGGCTGCGTGCCCGCAGTATGGATGCCGGGATGAGCGAGACCGCACCGTCATCCCAGGTAACGGACAGAAGGTCGCGCGCGGCAGTGACTTTGAGCTCAAGAGGTATCACGACGTTCCCTGATGGTTCGCCCAATCTTAGGGAACAGCGAAACATGGACACGCAATAAATTGCCTGCCTCCAGCATGCTTGCGCCAGTTGCATCTGCCACGCCGGTCGATTGACGTATGAACGGAGCAGCGTCCACGTCTGCCACGAGAACTCTATCGCTTTGCCTATTCGGCCGACGGCCGGGAGATAAAGCTGTGCCGCTATCTTCCGGAGAGCCGCGCCCGACGCCGGCGGAGGCACGTCAGGCGGCGACATAGCCCGTCCATTCAGCCCGGAAGGCCGCGCTCGTAAATGGCTTCCGCGAGACACCGATCCATTGTCTGTCGTGCATCGAGACCTTCACCAGGTGTCCGCCCATCTCAACTCGACGGCCGCATCATTCTGATTGCGGGTTCGAAGGGCGAGGCTGAATGTGGCATTACGCCCGAGACGACCATCATCTTGCCGGAGATGAATCCGCTGTTTGCTTCGATTGTTCTATGCGCTGCCTATCCAAATGATCGCCTACCATACGGCCGCATGCATGGGTTTAGACGTCGATCAGCCACGCAATCTTGCGAAGTCCGTTACCGAGTAGATTTGGGTAGCCTTTCTCGCACCAGCGACCAAAAGCTGGATGCGGCCACCGGTGGCGCCAAATCGCGGCTTCGGGCCGACCGAGCCTGCTACGTGTCTTCGGATAGCGCTTCCAGGGCCTGGAGATCCTCGGCCAGCCGTACAGGCACATCCATTCGATCATGCAGGATGCTTATGACGCCGATCCGGTCACCGGTTAGCCTCCGAAAGAACACGTAATGCCGGCCGTGGTGGCTGAAATAGGCGTCCAGCTTCAAATCGGCCGAAATCGCCAGGTTGCCGGGGAGCTTTCGCCCGAGGGCAGGTGTTTCGGAAAGGGTCTGCAAGTGCTTGTGAAGGTCGGTGATAAAGCGGATGGCCTGCGCTTCGCCCCATTGCTCAACGGTATCATTCCAGATCACGTCCTGCGCCGCGTCCGCTGGCGGGTAAAACAGGAACCCTGCCATGCTTAGAGGCTTCGGCTTTGGTTGCGCCGAATGACATCCTGGGCCGACACGGCCTTGAATTCGCTTTCGTCAGCCCTCAGGCTCGGTTCCCAAAGGCCCGCGTTCTTGGCCCTCCCGGAGCGGCATGCGGGATATCGGCCACCTGTTCGAGCCAACCGAGTGCAAAAACTTCTTCAAAGCTGCCGGATATGAGGCCAACTGATCTCGACACGTTTTAGGCTACCGAGGGAAACGAGACGGACGGGAGCGCTGAAAGCGGACTTCCGCGATCGCGCGATAAATAATTCCTACCCGACGAATCCGCCACGTGTGGGAGCGTGGCGGACCTGTCGATCCGTCTAGCCGGCCTTGCATCAGTCTCGGATATGATGTGGCGCCGGCCTTCGCGCTCGCCCAAATGCTCTCTTGCTTGCGGCTGTTCTGGCGCCGCCGACTTGGATCCTGCCGATTTGAATCAAAAACGGTTGTGGATATTTCCAAGCCATTGAGAGGCGGGCGGCCATATCCGACGTGGGTTGGGTTACTTGATCGGAGAATTAATTGAACAGCGATTTCGCCGCAGCGCGCGCCCACCTCAACGAGGCCCTCAACCATTTATGCGGACATGATCAAGTCAGCCGGGATTCTCGCTTGGCCATTGACCTGCTCATAGAGGCGGTGATCACCGCCGAGCATTGCAAGCAACCGGCAAAGGTGATCGAGTTCAGGCGCACGAAAAATAACGGACGGGCGTGGCAATCTCAAACGCGCCGAGAACGATAGAGCCAAGCGCCATGAAATGAAGAGCGTATCTTTGATCGATCATTGACGTGTTCACCGGGCGTCCTGCCCGGGTCGACGGATTCCGCTCAGCAACGCAAGAGTGTCGGCACCACAGCTACGGGGCTCTCCGGCGTTAGCGGCGATAATATTTGAGCACCGAGGGCGAATAACGGCTTACCTGTAAGGACGCGACCAGCGCGGTCGTGGGGTCGGTCCTCGGCGACAGGTCTCAATGCCCGAACAGGCGGAAGGGTGCTACCACCACGCCAGGAGAACAGAACCCTGATTTGGGATCAAAGCACTGCTGGGGATCATGCCCCGTTTGGATTTGTTCATCGTGGACATCAGGCAGCTAAGATACTTTGTCGGCGTCGTCGAAGCCGGCAGTTTCACGAAGGCAGCTGCGACCCTCAACGTCGCTCAAAGCGCTCTAAGCCTGCATGTGCGTCAACTGGAGCAAGGATTCGGCACCCAGTTGCTCGTTCGTGATAGGACCGGTGTCAGCGTCACGGCGTCGGGAGAAAAGCTGCTTGAGCGCGCGCGGATCATTCTGAAGGAAATTCAGCTCACTGAGGCGGAACTGACCAACTCGGTGGCTGCTCCTTCCGGAGAGGTGACTATTGGCATTCCGTCAGGAGCCGCTCGCGTCCTTAGCGGTCCCCTGCTTGAATCGGTAAGAAGCGAATTGCCGAGGATTTCGCTTAAGATGATCGAGGGCATGACGGGACCGCTGGAGGAGTGGATGGCTGCTGGCCGCTTCAATCTGGCCGTCCTTTACCGCACTGCCGAGAGCGTCGGGCAAATGACGGTGCTGGCCCGCGAAGAGTTTTGCCTGGTGGTGCCGCCCGGCCAGCCGCCATTCGAAGATTCGATACGGCTCGCCGACCTGCACGCGTTTCCGCTGGCGGTTCCCATGCGCAACAACAATGCCAGGCGTTCGGTGGCTGATGTCGTTGCGCAACACGGTTGTGTGCTGGACGTCAGATTCGAAGTCGACTCCCTTTCCACGATCATCGATATGGTCATGGAAGGAAAGGCGTATTCCATCCTTACCCCGTCGGCCATTCAGAAAGAGGCGTCTCAAGGCCTGGTCCGGACGGTCAAAATCATTGATCCGGTGATCACCCGTTCCGTTGTGCTTGCCGTCAACCCGAAAGATGAGCGCTCTCCAGCCGTCTCCGCGGTCCGCAAGCTGATCCCAAAGGTCGTAAAGACTTTGATCGAGAGCAGGCACTGGTCGGCCACGGCTCCGGACCGGCCTTAGGCAGATGCTTCAAACCAAGTTCCAGGTGCTACCGCTCCTCCGCGACTGCCTGAGCCGCATCAATCTGGAGATGGTTTTGGGCGACATTCGATATTTGACCGCATGCGACTGTCGCGATGAAATTGCGGAGCAGCGAGGCTCGGTTCGGATATCGGCCGTTCTAGTATCTGGCAGGAATATGGATTGATTTCCATCGAGCTGGCACGGTCATCAGGGGATTATGGGGGCTTTCTGGCCATTGAACGGTAACTGAAGGTTGTTCGAAACGAGCCAAGCATCAGTTTACAACGCCGGGCGATCTCGGCTACCTCAACTTGAGGAAGGAACGACCCGCGCGCCGCAAGAAACAAGTATCCCTCGCGGTGCGAATTTCGGCGCGGGCGAACCACCGCGATCAGTGGGGGCAGATTACATCTACGACCGCGATCAATCTTGATTCGAGACCAACCGCTTTGCCGTCGCTCGTTTCGAGCGCGCGGACTAAGCCGGGAGTTCCTTGAGCGGGTTCGCCCACGGCACCCCGAGCGGCTGAAAATGCCGCTCGTTTGCCGTCAGTACCGTGTAGCCTCGCGCTGCCGCCGTGGCGGCTATTGCGATGTCTTCGAAGCCGGGATCATGCGCCCGCGCCCGGTCAATGATCGCGCCGGCGTGGCGGGCCTCCTCGATGCCGAACGGCAGGATGCGGCCAGCATAGAGCTGCTCGACGGCGGCGAGCCAGCGGCGCAGCCGTGCCGCCTTCGTCGTCGCGCCGATCCTGACGGCGCGGGTAATGCCCGCCTCGATTTCCGCGACCGTGACCGTCGACATGTACAGATGGTTATTGTTCTTGTGCAGCCAGTCGGCGAACGGCTGCAAGCCGACTTCCTTTTTCGTCGGCGCGTCGGCCGACACGATATTCGTGTCCAGCAGATACACGGGCTAGAAGCCCTCACGCAAAGCGCGGGCGGGCTTCCGCCTCCGTTCCGGAATGTCGTCGGGGTCGCCCGGGAAGGCTAGCAGGAGGTCTGCAAAGCTGGGCACCTTGGAAACCCTCTCCCATTCTTTGAAAGACACAAGCACGGCCTCCGGCTTGCCGTGGCGGGTGATCACGGAAGGCTCCCCGGCAACGGCCTGGTCGACCACCGCCGACAAGGTGGCCTTCGCGTCCTTCAGCTGAATCTCTCTCATGTCGACGTCTCCATATGACTACCGATGGTCATAGTCCATTTTGTTGACAGGTGCAAGAGATAGGATCGTTGTCCTATCCTTCAATTAACGTCTGGAGTGCTGCCGTGGGCGGAAATCGCCGCAACCCCGGACGATGGAATTTGCCGCCGATTCTGCTCGGCGAGCTCAGTCGTACTCCAGACGTTCCGAGAGCAGCACGACACCTCAAGGCTGCCACAATCACCACGCCGGCGGGGCACTCCCTCCTTGCCGCTCCGCAATCCCGGAAGGGTTGGTCGAAAGTATCTCATCTTACGGCACTACGCTGCCACAAGGCCTCGCCCGACAGGGTTGAGAATGAAGTTGTTGCGATATTTTTCAAACAAACTCTCAACTTGATCGACCCGGAAATAGCGCTCGGCAGCCGTCTTGCTGGTTGGCTTATCCCTGCGCGCGAGGGCGTCGGAAACGTCTCTCGGGATCAGGTAAATTGCCCTGCCATTTGTCACATCTGGCAGAAGGGATAACGATTGCAAGCCAATCGAACTGATCGAAGTCGTCGTAGGTGACGTAGGACGGCCCGTGTTTGAACGTTCGAGATTTTACAGACACCCTTTGCGGGGAATGCCCGACTGGCTGAGCGATGACATCATAGCCAGGCCAGTTGTCAGGAACTTTGAGAGCCGGCACTCCGGCAAGGGTCAGTTCAGCGGCGACCACCATCTCGCAGGCGTCACCCATCTGCTTTGACGTTTACAGTCTCGTTTGCAAGATGATGGAGCCTTCAATGTGCGAGATGTTCTGGATTTCCGGTCGCCCAACCCAACCGAAGGCGTCGGCCACTTTTCAAAACGATGATGATTGGTTGGTCTGGTCGAGCCGACATGCCGAAAAGGCTGGCAAACCGCTCGAAGTCAGCGAACCACATCCGGGAGACGGAGAAGGAATGTACGATCATCGCCGCTTCGTCCGTCTTGAACCGCTTCGCCTCCAACAATGCTGATGAGGTTCGATGCAGCAGTTGGTAGCGCACGTCCGATGGGGGTACGGCGTCTAAACCCAGCAGATCGCGGATTTGAAGCATGCGAAGTCGCTTGCCAACTGAGGGTTCTGCAAACCACTCGCCGACTGTTGGCCCGAATGGTTCCTTGACCTTGCCTTCAATGGTAGCCGCGCATGTCTCTTCGCCAAATCGGATCAAAGCGAAGACATCGCTTTGGCTGTCACGGCCCCCACCGGCCAACGGCACCTTGTGCTCGGGAAACGCAGCCAACAGTTCAGCTGGTTTGTCGAACATGGCGGCGATTTCGGACGGCAGACCCTTCGCCTTTTCCCAGCTGTGCGCGAGCGTTCGAGCCGAATAGCCCATTCGCCAATGCTTGGCGGGATCAGCCAAGAACGCCTGCCAGCTATCCGGCCCTGAGCTGGGAACATAAATTTGCGACATGCCGACAAGCCTCTCGAACTATGCGAGCCATGGCTATCATAATCAGATCATAACTCAGTTGATGTGATTGTTAGAATTGGAAGGTTTGGCTTCACGAAAACGAGGGCTGGAACCATCAAGCTCTTGCGAGCCTGCGGTGAGCAGGCGAATGCGAGCGACTTACATCCAGGCTTCTATGGAAGCGATGGATTTCTCCCAGTCCCTGGCGAGCCTGCGGCACGCCCCAGCCGTGCGAATGTGCGCTCAGCGACCGAGCGGGAGACCGGTAATTTCTCTGGGGTCAAACACGGGTTGTTAGGCTCGTGCATTCCATCATCATCGTTTTGATCGGAGACAAAGCGATGGCGGTGGAATGGACGGTTACGATCGAGGGGAAGAACGAGTTCGGCGACGTTTGTCGCCGGGAAGTCCGGATCGACAAGAGCTGGGAGCGCCTGTACGACGGTGAGATTGGCCTGTCGATCGACGATGGCAAGAAGATCATGGTGGCGCTGCAGAGCGCGGTCGTGAACCATGAGGCGAATACCTATTCCCTCTTTCGTCGTGTCTGCCCCGATTGCCATACGTTTCGGCCGGTCAAGGACTACACGACGCGACGGATCAGAACCGTCTTCGGCACGGTGGACGCAATCCTCGCTGGATGATGTGCCGGGACTGTTACCCCGGCATGGTCGTTGCCTTTGCGCCATTGAAGGAAATCTGTCCCGATCGAGCGACACTGGAGCTGATGGAACTGACGGCGCGGCTAGGAAGTATGCTGCCCTACCGGCAGGCGGCGAAGGTGCTGGCCGATTTCCTGCCCACTGAACCGACTGAGACGCATGCGACCGTGCGCAAGCGTACCATCAGGATCGGCAAGCGGCTCGACGACCAGGTCATGCAGGAAACTTGGCGCGCGAGGTCTCAAACGGATGACCGATGCCAGCTTGAGATGCAGCTTCCCGGAGATCGGCGCAAAGAGTTCGTCATCAGCATTGATACGACGCACGTTCGTGGCGCTGATCAACATTCGGCGCGAAATTTCGAGCTCGTCGTGGCCAGATGCGGCCGCGGGGGACGGGGCGAAAGGGGCGGTCGCTATTTCGTCACCGGCAGCACCGACCAGCAGGCAATCCGCGATCGTGCTCTTCACTCTCTCCAGGAAGTCGGATATCGCGGCTTTGGGGATGTGACGGTGATCTCGGACGGGGCCGAAATCCTAAAGCGGCTGCCCCGTGCCATGCCGAAACCAACGACCCACATCATCGACTGGTTTCATATTGCCATGAAGATCCAGCCCATGCAGCAGATCGCCGATCACATCGTTCGATCCCAATCAGGCCCCTTTGAAGCGCTTCCAACCATCGACAGGGACATCAGAACCGTGAAGTGGCGTCTGTGGCATGGGCGGGTCGGCCGCGCGATCCGCGACCTGGAGCAACTTCTAGCAAGACTGAAGGAAGGCGCGTTCTCGATCGCACGGCTTCACAGCCTCGGGGAGCAGCTCCTGACCTATGTCCGTTCGAACCGCGGCGATCGTCAACTATGGAAAGCGCTACCGGGCTGGGCTTCGCGTCGCCACCACTCTCGCTGAGTCGGCGGTCAACTCAGTCGTCGGGAAACGTATGGTCAAGAAGCAGCAGATGCGCTGGTCGCTTCACGGTGCGCATATGCTCATGCAGGTCCGGGCGGCGGAGATCAATGGCGAACTTCGCAACCGGCTGCGGGCGCCCTTCCGACACCCAGAACTGAACGTGCCTCCAATGTTCAAGCCCAAACCGCCTCTTCTACGCGCCGCCTGAACCCAGAGAAATTACCGGTCTCTGAGAGTTTCTCGAAGCCGACATGCCAGCGCCGATTTGCAGCGAATCAGTGTAATGGACGCCAAGCGTTTGGCGCTTGAGTTCGGAGACTAACGTAGGCCCTGCCTGATAGACGATTGAGATACCAGCGAGCAGCGCCATGCGAAGTCCGATAGGCAAAATGGGTCTTGCAATCGTAGGTCTCGGGAGACCCTGTTCGGCTACAAGCTCATCGAAACCTTGAACGACGGCGCCAAGGATGGTGGAGTGGCGTATCGATGCCTGATGACGGGAGCGCTTTGGGCATCGTCTGATGAGCAGTAACCGGGCGATATCGATTGGCGATACCCCACCGACAGATGCTCCCCGAAGCGACTGATCGATGAGCTCCTCCCCATGGACGGCGTTTGGCCAAAGATCCTCGAACGGCGATGACGTGCTTGCGAGGGCAGATGCCCCCTCCCTCGTCTCTTGCTGCCGTTGTCTGCAAACGGGGCAGGTTATCCGCCAACCCTCGATCCAGCTTCGCTGCACCGCAGTTGCGGCTCCTCGCAATCTGTTTTGCTCGGAGCAGGCGATGCAGCATTGAATGACGCGTGGCGCGACGAGCCGCGCTGCCGATTGCGGGAACCCAGACGTGGTCATTGCCAAGATTGTCGAAGATAGAGAACGAAACAGCCTCGCAATGTGAACGACTTCCTTGAGCGCGGCAGCCGCGACGATCACGCCTGCCAAGCCCGCTATGCGTCGTGTTCCGACCGCATCCACCAATGGTCCCCTAAGCGGCGACTAAGGTCTTCACAGCCTTTATACATCATAAGTCGGCGCTAACGTAGGCCGGAAGCGTCTATGCCAAGACCGGCAAGGACCGGGTGCGTGACACTCAAATGCCAAGCCAACGGCATGGTTCACAGTACTGGGGAAGATCCAAATGCGAAGCCGCTGGACCATTCTTGCTGCTCTGTTTGTCGCCCGTACCGCCTTCGCCCTTTCAGTTTGAGAGCATAGCGGCCGTTGCGCCACAGCTTAGCCAAAGTCTCGGTGCGAGCTTGGCCGATATCGGTATCTTAATCGGGCTCAATTGTTACTAGGCGAGGCGAATGCTCCGGACTTCCAAGCCCTTCTTGCCTTGCCCGCATTCGACAACCACCTTCTGTCCCTCCACCAGCACGCCGAGCCCTGAACGGGTTAGGGTGCTGGCATGAACGAAGACGTCCTTCTCACCGTTGTCAGGAGCAATGAAGCCGAAGCCCTTTTCGGGTTTGTACCACTTGACCGTGCCCCCGCTCTCTGGCTGCGCGCCCGTCTCGAGGCTCGTCTCTCCAGCGACGCGCGTATGCGAGGGAGTTTTCGGGGTCTGATCGCCGATCTCCAGCACCTGCGCGACTTGATGACCTTTCGGACTTTTTTCGATCGTGACCTTCAGAGGCGTCCCCTCGGCAACATCCCGGCATCCGGCCGCCTCTAGCACTCGGACGTGCAGATAGGCCTCCCTGCCGTCCGACAGTTTGACGAAGCCAAATCCCTTGCTGCCTGTGAACCACAATACTTCGGCGTCGACAGGGTGTGCGGTCACCGTCGCTGCGCGCTGAAAGTAGCTTGGCTCGGAGGTCCGTTCCGAAAAGGAAACGGGGTCATCGTCATGGCGATGCCCGCGTGGCTCGCGATGGTCTCGATATTTGCCCATGATTATCTCGACTGGCATGGATGGCGAACTACGTTACCGTCAAGATAATCTCAATCGGGCGACGCGTTTATGTCAATGGCCGTGATGGCCGCAGCTGTGCCCGGCCTATCGGTCGAACCCTTTGAAACTAGATTCATTTCGTCTGAAACAATAGTGCCGGCGAGTCGATTTTGTTGACTCGTACAGGTTGTGCTCGAGTGCATTGATGGCGGCGCGGGCGAACTGGAGGAACGTCGCAATGTCGATCGACGAGCTTTGCAATCGGCGTGGCATAGGCGGTCAGCAGACGAGCGTCGTCCCGCCTTTTTCGAACGAACATCTGGCGGCGTGATCGCGTTGGAGTTAGCAACCGCACTCGATGGACGCCTCCTTCCCCAACGGTACCAATCACGGCTGTCGCATTCGGCACATTTTTGTGCAGCCGCGAAAAGCCGAAAATCGCCACGGCGCGTGGTGTTGACGGGTCGACAATTATCAGACAAAACCAAATTTAATCGGTTCAGCTGCCTACGCGGCAAAGCTCTGCCCAACTACTTCGGGGACCATGGACGATCGCGCAAAAGGCATCAGGAAAGGCAAGGCCGCGGTTGAGGCCAACGACGTCAAAGCCGACCTGATCGCCGTCGTTGTGGCAACGAACGGTGGTGGACCTTGCGTTCTCACCGTTGGACAGGAAGCAGCGCTGCCCTCGGGGCCATTCGAGCTTGCTCATCGTTCGCCGCAGTCGGGTCTCAGGGGATGGGTGGAACAACAGACAGGCCAGCCGCTCGGCTATATCGAACAGCTCTACACCTTCGCCGATCGCGACCGGATCGGCGGCGAACAGCGCGTGATTTCGATCAGCTACCTCGCGCTCACCCATCCAGACAAGGCTGGCGGCTCGGCCGGGCGCCACTGGGGAAGCTGGTACGACTATTTCCCGTGGGAGGATCACCGCTCCGGCACACCCGCGGTCGTGGACGAATTGCGGCTGCGCCTCATCGAATGGGCGGACGGCGCTGACGACGGCGCGACGCGCCTCGACCGGCGACGGCGGGCGGCGATCGCCTTCGGCTTTGACGACCGCCATTGGAACGAGGAACTCACGCTTCAACGCTATGAGCTGCTCTACGAAGCCGCCACGCCATGTCCCATTATGTCGAAAGGCAAAAGCCGCCACGCGTCGTGCTGCTGACGGAATGCTCGATGAGCGACAATGTCGCGCTCCAGCATCCAGAGCTCGAATTCATCCGGCCCTGCAATCTTTGCCCGCACATGAAGCGGATCACGCTCGCCAACATCCGCGAGGCGCTGGAGCAGAACCGCCATGTCGTAACCATCGAGCCGGAGATCGCCGGGCGCGCGCGACTTGCCGTCGAGCGGATGCTCGCCTTATGAGTGCGGATGTCCGCAGCTTCTTTGGCCGGCCCATCATCATTGGCGGCGGCATTGCTGGATTATTGACCGCGCTTCATCTGGCGCCAGAACCCGTGCTTATTTTGTCGAGGACGCCGCTCGGATCTGAAGCATCGAGCGCGTGGGCACAGGGCGGGCTGGCTGCCAGCCTTGGCGATGACGATGATCCGGCGCTGCACCTCGCCGACACGCTCGCTGCCGGCGATGGGCTCTGCGACGCAGACATCGCCAGCCGCATTCTCCATGCGGCTCCTAACGCGATTGAGGCTCTGGAAACCCTTGGGGTCCGCTTCGATCGGCCGCCTGAAGGAGCACTGCGCCTTGGCTTGGAGGCCGCGCACGGCCGCCGGCGCATCGTTCATGCCGGGGGCGACGGCAGCGGACAGGAAATCATGCGCGCGCTGGTCGAAGCCGTGTGTTCCACGCCGTCGATTGTGGTGGTCGAGGGTGTGGAGGCGCGGCGGCTAGCGGTGGAGGACAATACGGTCCGGGGCGTTTGGGCAAGCTGTTCGATGAGTCCTGTGTTCCTGGGTACGGGACGGGTCGTCCTCGCGACCGGCGGGATTGGCGGCCTGTTCCACGAGTCGACAAACCCGCTCGGCAGCTGCGGACAGGGGCTGGCGCTCGCGGCGCGCGCCGGTGCTGTCCTTGCCGACCTGGAATTCATCCAGTTTCATCCGACCGCGCTTGACGGGCCGGATCGCCCGATGCCGCTGATCAGTGAAGCGGTTCGCGGTGAAGGTGCGATCATTGTCGACGAAACAGGCCAGCGCTTTCTACAGGGCGTGCAAGGGGCGGAACTTGCGCCTCGCGATGTCCTGGCGCGCGCCATGTGGAACCACCTTGCGAACGGTCACCGCGTCTTCCTCGACGCGAGGGAAAGGCCTGGGGCGACATTCGCGCGGCAGTTTCCGACGATCGCATCAGCCTGCCGGGGCGCCGGCATCGACCCAGAGCACGACCTCATTCCGATACGGCCGGCCCAGCACTATCACATGGGCGGCATAGCGGTGGATCGGGAGGGACGCTCCTCCATTGCCGGACTGTGGGCTTGCGGCGAGGTCGCCTCGACCGGGCTGCACGGCGCTAACAGGCTTGCCAGCAACTCGCTGACCGAAGCTGTGGTGTGCGCGCGCTGGGTCGCCGAAAGCGTGGCGGGATCTGCGATCGGCGTCAGAACACGATCGACGGCACGCGAAATTCCAGCGCCCGATTCAGTCTCGTTGCGCCCTCTCTTGACACGCACCCTTGGCGTGAAGCGGGATGGCGAGATGTTGCGCGAGGCCGTTCGGACATTGCTTCCGCTGGCCAGACGCCACAATGCGGCGTCCGACCCCGCCGCAGTGGGACTGATGATCGCGGTTGCCGCCTTGCTGCGCCAGGAAAGCCGCGGCGCTCACTACCGCACGGACTTTCCCGATCGTGCCGCCATCGCCCGCCGCTCCAGGCTCAGGCTTGATGAAGCCTTGGCGACAGCCGACGAACTCGCATGTTCGTCAACGCTTGAAGAGGTCGAGCCATGAACCTCTCGCCGCTTCCCGCAATCATGCTCGAGCCCCTGGTGCGGGCAGCGCTTCTGGAAGATCTCGGCCGGGCCGGTGATCTGACGACCGACGCTATCGTTCCGAAGGACCTTCGGGCAACGAC
>NZ_RZOJ01000056.1:14744-22952 GCF_003998845.1 Mesorhizobium sp. M4A.F.Ca.ET.022.05.2.1
GGCAACGACCGTGCTTTCGGCACGGCAGACTGGAGTTGTCGCGGGGCTCGATCTGGCGATGCTCGCCTTCCGGCTCATCGAACGGAATGTCGAGATTAAGGTGGAACGAGCGGACGGCAGCGAAGTCTCTCAAGGAGATGTCATTGCAACGGTGAGCGGGCCGGCGCGAGCCATTCTCACCGCTGAACGGACGGCACTCAATTTTCTGTGCCATCTGAGCGGCATCGCCACGGCGACGGCGTCGATTGTCAATGCGATCCGCGAACACAAGGCGAAGATCGTCTGCACGCGCAAGACGACGCCCGGTTTGCGGGCAGTCGAAAAATACGCCGTGCGCGCTGGTGGCGGCGCCAATCACCGTTTCGGCCTCGACGACGCCATCCTGATCAAGGACAACCATATCGCCATCGCAGGAGGAATCCGCCCGGCCATCGAACGAACGCGAGCAAGTGTCGGCCATCTCGTCAAGATCGAGGTCGAAGTCGATACGCTTGTCCAGTTGGAAGAGGTCCTGGCTCTCGCCCCCGATGCGGTCCTGCTCGACAACATGTCGCTCGACGAATTGCGCCATGCGGTATCGATGGTCGCTGGTCGATGCATCACCGAAGCATCGGGCAGGATCACCGCCGCCACGGTGCCAGCCATCGCCGCGACCGGCGTCGATCTGATCTCCATCGGCTGGCTGACCCACAGTGCGCCGATCCTCGATATCGGCCTCGACTATCGGGACTCATGATCGCCTGACGAACGCACGGCAGCGCACCGACACCTTTCCGGTCGCCGTCAATCAGCCAGCAAAGCGGCAAAGGCCACACCCAAAGAATGGATAGAGATGCACGCACCGAATTCGAAGACAATGCCACAGATGCCATCCGCTGATGGCGGGATCTGGACCGTGGAAAAGGCTCGGGCGCTTCACGATGCTCCCTTCAACAATCTGCTGTTCCTTGCGCAAACCGTTCACCGCCAGAATTTCGATCCCAACAAGGTCCAGCTCAGCCGGCTTCTCAGCATCAAGACCGGCGGCTGTCCGGAGGATTGCGGCTATTGCAGCCAGTCGGCCCATCATGGAACCGGCCTGAAGGCGTCGAAGCTGATGGAGGTCGACCGCGTCATCGCCGAGGCGACCAAGGCGCGTGATGCCGGTGCCACCCGCTATTGCATGGGTGCGGCCTGGCGAAACCCGAAGGCACGCGACATGGATGCAGTGGTGGCGATGGTCGAAGGCGTCAAGGCGCTCGGCATGGAAACCTGCATGACACTCGGCATGCTCGATCTTGAGCAGGCCGCTCGACTGAAACAGGCTGGTCTCGATTATTACAACCACAACATCGATACGTCGGAACGCTACTACAGTGAGATCATCAGCACGCGCAGCTTTGCCGACCGGCTCGATACGCTCGAACAGGTGCGCCAATCCGGCATCAAGGTCTGCTGTGGTGGCATTGTCGGCATGGGCGAAGAGCCGGTGGACCGGATCGACATGCTGGTGACGCTGGCCAACCTGCCGGAACATCCGCAAAGCGTTCCGATCAACATGCTGATCCCGATCGCCGGCACCCCGCTTGCCGAAGCCAGGCCCATCGAGCCTATCGAATTCGTGCGCGTGATCGCTCTGGCGCGCATCATGATGCCGAAATCGCATGTCCGTCTTTCCGCTGGCCGCACCGCAATGACCGACGAGATGCAGGCACTGTGCTTCTTTGCCGGCGCCAACTCGATCTTCGTCGGCGACACGCTGCTGACCGCGAACAATCCCGGCGAGGACAAGGATCTTTTGCTCCTTCGCCGCCTCGGCATCGAGCCGATGGAACTCGAGGGGCAATGAGCGGGGCACCGCTTGCGCGCTATGACGCGACCTTGCAGGGGCTGGCGCGCAAGGACCGGTTGCGGACGCTGGCGCCGCGCGCCGGTCTCGACTTCTCCTCGAATGACTATCTCGGGCTTGCCGCCTCCAGGAGACTGGGTGAGGCGGTTGCGGCGGCGATTGCGCGGGGCACGCCGGTTGGCGCCACCGGCTCGCGGCTGTTGCGCGGCAACGCGCCGGAGCATGAGCAGCTGGAGGCGGACGCCGCGGCATTCTTCGGCGCCAAACGCGCGCTGTTCTTCGGCAGCGGCTACATCGCCAACTTCGCTCTCCTGACCGCGTTGCCGCAGAAGGGCGACCTTCTGGTTCTCGACGAACTTGCCCATGCCAGCATGCATGAGGGCGCGCAGGCCGGACGCGCCCAGTTCGTGCTGACCGCGCACAACGACGTCAATGCTGTCGAAGACGCGATCACGCGCTGGCGCGCCGAAGGCGGCATGGGGCGCGTCTGGATCGTGATCGAAAGCCTCTACAGCATGGATGGCGACCGCGCGCCGATGGAGAGCCTCGTCGCGCTTGCCGATCGGCATGAAGCATTCATCGTGGTCGACGAGGCGCACGCCACCGGTGTCTGGGGGCCGGACGGCCGGGGGCTGGCCGCCGCATTCGAGGGTCGCGACAACATCGTCGCGGTGCATACTTGCGGCAAGGCGCTCGGTGCGTCCGGCGCACTCGTTACCGCTCCACGAACGTTTTGCGACTATCTCGTCAACCGTTGCCGGCCATTCATCTACGCCACCGCGCCATCGCCGCTGATGGCGGTCGCGGTGCGCGAAGCGCTCGCCATGCTGTCCGACGAGCCCCAGCGCCGTGTCCAGTTGGACGAGCGTGTTGCCTTCGCCGGCCGGCAATTGGCCGACCGCTGCGGCGTGACGCCCAGCGGCTCGCAGATCCAGCCGTTCGTCATCGGCGACGTCGGACGCACCATGGCGGTGGCGGCGGCACTGCAGGCGCGCGGCTTCGACATACGCGGCATTCGTCCGCCGACCGTGCCCGAAGGCACGTCGCGCCTTCGCATTTCCCTGACGCTCAACGTCGACGAAGCTGACATTTCGGCGATGGTCGAGGCGCTGGTCGAAGTGTTGGCCCAGACATGACCGGAGGCGGCATGACCCAACGCATCGTCATCACCGGAACCGATACCGGGATTGGCAAGACCGTGTTTGCGGCCGGGCTCGCCGGCCTGCTCGACGGTTTCTACTGGAAGCCGGTGCAATCGGGCCTCGACGGCGAGACCGACAGCGAGGTCGTCGCGCGACTTGCCGGCTTGCCCCCAGAGCGCGTGCTGCCGGAAGCCTACCGCTTGAAGAGCCCGCTTTCGCCGCATCGTTCGGCCGAAATCGACGGCGTCGCGATCAAGGCTGCCGATCTTACTTTTCCCGTCCTGCCGACGCCGCTGGTCATCGAGGGCGCGGGCGGGCTGATGGTGCCGCTCAACCGGCGCACCAAGTTCATCGACATCTTCGCTGAGTGGCGGCTGCCGGTCATTTTGTGCGCCCGTACCGCGCTCGGCACAATCAACCACACCTTGCTGTCGATCGAGGCCCTGCGAGCCCGCTCCATCCCACTGATCGGCGTCGCCTTCATCGGCGAAGAGGTAGCCGATACGCAAAGGACGATCGTGGAATTCGGCGGTGTGCCACAGCTCGGCAGGCTGCCGCATCTCGACGCACTGACGGGTGAAACGCTGAGGGACGCGATGGTTGCCGGCTTCGACCTTGCCCTGATTGCCGGAGGCGAATGATGGCGCAGTCCCGAGTCTGGCATCCGTTCACACAGCACGCGCTCGAGCCGGCGATCCCTGAAATCGTGCTGACGGAAGGCGCCTATCTCCACAAGGCCGACGGCGCTCGCATCCTGGACGCGATTTCCTCCTGGTGGGTCGTCACCCATGGCCACCGCCATCCCCGCATCATGAAGGCCATCGAGGCGACCGCGTCGAGCCTCGACCAGATCATCTTCGCCGGCTTCACCCACGAGCCGGCCGAACGCCTGGCCGAGGCGCTTGTCGGCCTCGCGCCCGCAGGCCTCGACCGGGTGTTCTATTCCGACAGCGGCTCGACCTCAGTCGAAGTCGCATTGAAGATGGCGCTCGGCTATTTCCGCAACATCGGCGCGCCGCGCTCGCGCATCGCCGTCATGGAGCACAGCTATCATGGCGACACGATCGGCACGATGAGCGTCGGCGCCCGCGGCGTGTTCAACGCCGCCTACGAGCCTTTGCTGTTCGAGGTTGACACCATCCCGTTCCCGGCCGCTGGGCGAGAGCAGGAGACGCTCGATCGGTTCGAGGCAGTTTCCCGCGACCGGCGCGCGGCCGCGCTGATCATCGAGCCGCTGGTGCTTGGCGCCGGTGGCATGCTGATGTATCCGACCTGGGTTCTCACCGAATTGAAGAAGATCGCCGAAGCCTCCGGCACGCTGCTGATCGCCGACGAGGTGATGACCGGCTGGGGCCGCACCGGAACCATGTTCGCCTGCGAGCAGGCATCCATCTCTCCCGATATCCTGTGTACCTCGAAAGGCCTGACCGGCGGCACCATCCCACTGGCCGCCACGCTTGCCACCGATGCCATCTTCCAGGCCCATTATTCCGAGGATCGGAAGAAGACCTTCTTTCATTCGAGCTCCTACACCGCCAATCCGATTGCCTGCGCGGCAGCACTCGCCAATGTCGAGATCTGGCATGACGAGCCGGTGGCCGAGCGGGTCGCGACCTTGAGTGGGATGCAGGTCGCCGGACTGCAACGCTTTCGCGACAATCCCTACTTCACCGACTGCCGGGCGACGGGAACGATCGCAGCGCTCGACCTTCGAGCCGATTCCGCAGGTTATCTCGCCGAGATCGGACCGAAGCTGCGCGCGTTCTTCCTCGACAAGGGGCTGCTTGTCCGTCCGCTCGGCAATGTCCTCTATCTTATGCCGCCCTATTGCATCACTGGCGGCGAATTGGACGGGCTCTATGACGCAATCGAGGAGGCCGGCGAACGCTTCGGCTCAAAGCCATGAGCAGGTCGTCGCGCATTCTCGGGTTCGGTCATCACGCGCCTGGGCGAAAAGTCGAGAACCCGGAAATCGAAAGCCGTCTCGGGCTCGAACCCGGGTGGATCGAGCGGCGGACCGGGATACGGTCACGCTTCTGGGCAAACGACGAAGACACGTTGTCGGGCCTTGCCGCGCATGCCGGCGACATGGCGCTGGCGAATGCCGGCATCGAGCGGAGCGACATCGGGCTGCTGTTGCTTGCCACCTCGACACCCGATCACCTCCTGCCGCCCAGCGCGCCGCTCGTAGCTCATCGTCTGGGTCTCGGCCGGGCCGGCGCGGTCGACCTCGCTGGTGCTTGCGCCGGCTTCATCTATGCGCTGATGTTCGCCGACGGATTCACCCGCCTGCACGGCAAATCGGCCCTTGTCATCGCCGCCAACATCCTCAGCCGTCGCATCAATCCGGCCGAGCGCGCCAGCGCCGTGCTGTTTGCCGATGCCGCCGGCGCCCTGGTGATTGGCCCCCGCGAGGACCCCGATCGCGGCATTCTCGGTGCCTCGGTGGATTCCGATGGCTCGCGCTACGGGCTGATCCAGATTCCTGCTGGAGGAAGCAACAAGCCGTTCCACGGCGACCTCGACCTCGAGCAGACTCGAATGACGATCACCGACGGTCGTGAAGTGTTCGCCAAGGCGGTCGAGATGATGACTGCCTGCTCGAAGGACGCGCTCACTGCTGCCCGAATGCGGCCGCAGGACATCGACTGGTTCGTGCCGCATCAGGCCAATGCCCGCATTTTCGATGCCGTTGGGAGAAACCTCGGCATAGCAGATCATGCGATCGTCAAGACGATCGTCGACTACGGCAACTCTTCCGCCGCGACGATCCCACTGTCGCTGTCGCTGGCCAATCAGACGGAGCCGTTTCGGCCGGGCGAGAAAATCCTGCTGGCAGCCGCAGGGGCGGGTCTCAGCGGCGGCGCGCTCGTCGTCGGAGTTTAGCGGGGCGACCGAGCCGCCAAGAGGACGGCAAGATCCTGACCGTGTATGATCGATAGGGACAAAAGAACCAATGCGAAAAATAGTCGCCGGCAAGCTGCACGGCATCTACGTTACCGAAGCGAACCTCAACTACCATGGTTCGATAACGCTGGACCCTGACCACTGCGAAGAAGCAGGGATCCTGCCCATGGAATTCGTGGAGATATGGAACAAGAATTCCGGGGCGCGGATTTCAACCTATGTCATTCTCGGCGAGCGGGGCTCACGATGCTGCATCCTAAACGGAGCGGCTGCCCGCACCTGCCAGCCCGACGACCAGATCATTGTCTGCAACTCCATCTATCTGGACGAAGCGCACATTACCTCTCTGAAGCCGCGGATCGTTACGTTCGACCAGGATAACAACATACTCGACCGCCTGAGTTACTCGGTCGATCTTGACCCAGACGGCCGCTACAGTTTCTCCATCCTTGACGAGGCGGATGAGGCTTTGGCCATTCCTGCCCTGGTCTCCGGGGCGTGACACCCGCCGCACATGTGAGAGAGTCTCTCCGTCCCGTTCCAGCTTGCCCAGCGCTGAAGAGAGGACCTAAGCCTCACGGATCGCGCAATGTCGGCAACTCCACGGTTGAGCCAACAGCCACGCGGCTCGATTCCCTGTCTGAAGTCAGTTGCGGCGGCCGCCTGCAAATTCTTGCTGCTTTTTCCAGCGACGCGGCCGGGTCCTTGACGACCTGGCTTTTCGTGATCTTTGCCGCCGTGTCGATCAAGCGGGTCACATAGTCGTCTTCCGCATCGCCAGCGGCGCCAACCATCATCGTAAATATGGCCAGCCGAACGGCCGCAAACAGCGTTGAAATGGCCCTTCGGCGATGTGTTCCTCCCGCCGGCGTAAAGGCTCACCAGCCATCCAACGTCTCCCCAAATCCGGTGCAGACATCAGCGTTCGTCAATTGGTGGCTTGCTAGCAAGGCCGAGCCTGGTTCGTTGCTCATCGGCCGAATTTTCGGCGGGAGGCTGTGTCTTGAATCGAAGAACTGTCAGTTTGCCGTCCTCGACAATATGAACCACCCATCCCCCACCGGCGCGTTTGACGCGCACGTCATTTGGCTCGCCAGCCACCATCGCTGCCCCTCATTTTCGACGCCCTGGACCGAGACTGGAAGTCGTTCCCCGCACAGCGAAAAACACGAGAGCTTACGTAACGTCAAGCGCGGATTTTGTGATGGCTGACGCCTTGCCGATTTGACGGCGAAAAGGATTTGGGCCCGGAACGTCCGACCGCGCGGCATCTTGCGCTCGTATCGATTTAGATACCCGGATCTTGAATGTTAATGCAGACTTAACCACCCGCGGTCAATGTGATTGAGGACGCGTATTCAGTCCGAGTAACGCTGCAAAAACCCGCCGCTCGTGCCCAAGAGTGGCGGGTTTTTCGGCTGTGAAACGCTGGCGCGGAGAAGGCGGTGCAATCTAATCGCTGCGCCGCAAACAGGTCGCGACCGGCCGGCAGCAGGACATCGTCGGCGAGACGTGGTTTTCACAGCAGCGCGTCACGATCGCCCTGGTTTTGCCCAGCCGTCATGCGCAGGCATGGCGTTCACGCCGGACTGAATCCGGCGCGCATCCTTCTGCAAAGTCTCAAGAATGGCGATATCGATCCTGTCGAGAATGGCGATATCAATCGTGCCGAGCGGCAGTTCTCGTGAATCCTGCGAATATCTCACTATTTCGCGCAACGATTATCGAAAGAGGACTGTTCGCGAAAGCGCATTCGCAAACACCTTCGCCGCGATTCATGGTTCACTCCAACAATACAGGGAGCGAGCCCAAAAGGGCCGGATCAGGAGAAGACAATGCGCGTCGGCTGCCCCAAGGAGATCAAGAACCACGAGTATCGCGTCGGCCTCACGCCCGGCTCGGTCCGCGAATATGTCGCCCATGGCCATGAAGTGCTGGTCGAGACCGGTGCGGGTGCCGGCATCGGCGCCGATGACAATGCCTACCGCGCCGCCGGCGCCACCATCGCCAAGACCGCCGCCGACGTATTCGCCAAGTCGGACATGATCGTCAAGGTCAAGGAGCCGCAGCCCATTGAATGGGTGCAGCTGCGCGACGGCCAGATCCTGTACACCTATCTTCATCTGGCTCCGGATCCGGAGCAGACCAAGGGCCTGCTCGCTTCCGGCGTGACCGCAATCGCCTACGAAACCGTGACCGACGACCGAGGCGGCCTGCCGCTGCTGGCGCCGATGTCGGAAGTTGCCGGACGCTTGTCGATCCAGGCTGGCGCGACGGCGCTGCAGAAGGCCAATGGCGGCCGTGGCGTGCTGCTCGGCGGCGTGCCCGGCG
>NZ_RZOJ01000570.1:0-2968 GCF_003998845.1 Mesorhizobium sp. M4A.F.Ca.ET.022.05.2.1
GTAAAGGACAGGCAGACCGAGGTGTTCGAGCGCGTCGCCGGATCGGCGGCGAGATGGCCAAGCCATGACGAGGTGGCGACGAAACGGTCGAGCACCGCCGCATTGGCGTCGGCGCGGGCGATCAGGGCGTCAAGGCCGCCGATCGACTTCGCCCAATGAAGCGCGTCGAGATAATCCTCGACGCACAGCATCGACGGCGTGTTGATCGTCTCGCCCTTGAAGATGCCTTCGATCAGCTTGCCGCCCGAGGTGAGGCGGAAAATTTTCGGCAGCGGCCATGCAGGCTTGTATGCCTCCAGCCGCTCGACGGCGCGCGGCGACAGAATCAGCATGCCATGCGCGCCCTCGCCGCCCAGAACCTTCTGCCAGGAGAAGGTGACGACATCGAGTTTTTCGAAGTCGAGCCTTTGCGCGAAGGCGGCCGACGTCGCGTCACATATCGTCAGGCCCTTCCGGTCGGCAGGAATGAAATCGCCGTTCGGAACCCGCACGCCCGATGTGGTGCCGTTCCAGGTGAAGACGACGTCGCGGTCGAAATCGACCTTGGCCAGATCCGGAAGCGCGCCATAGCTGGCCTCGAACCTGCGCACGTCGGCGAGCTTCAGCTGCTTGACCACATCGGTCACCCAGCCGGAGCCGAAGCTCTCCCAGGCGACCATGTCGACGCCGCGCTCGCCGAGCAGCGACCACAGCGCCATCTCGACCGCGCCGGTGTCGGACGCCGGCACGATGCCGATGCGGTAGCCGGTGGGAACCTTGAGGATCTCGCGCGTCTGCTCGATCGCCTGCTCGAGCTTGCTCTTGCCGATCTTGGCGCGATGCGAGCGTCCGAGCGGAGCCTTGGTCAGCGCCTCGACCGACCAGCCGGGGCGTTTTGCGCAAGGACCTGAGGAGAAATTGGGGTTTGCCGGACGGAGTCCGGGCTTCGTAAGCGTCGTCATCGTGGTCTATCCTTCCAGATAGTGGCCCCTCGTTGGGGAGGGGTGGCCCACGGACGGCGATATGCGTTCAGGCTTCCGGCGTCAAGAGGAAAGTTTTTGTCGCTGGCGGGATACTCGCTACGCGCGGCGGGACTCGACCGCAAAAGCAAACGGCGGATCCTCGGACCCGCCGCAGCAATTTTCCGCCTGACGATCCCTACCAGAGATCGTAGCGCAGCCCGAGCTTGACCGTCTGGTAGTCGATACCCTTGTGGATGTTGAAGGCGCCGTCGTCAAAGGCCACGTATTTGGCGCTCGGCACCGAGAAGTACTCGTAGCCGAGATCGACCGAGACGTTCTTGCTCACCTGGTAGGAAAGCCCGGCGCCGATCGAATAGGCAAGATTGAATTTTGCTTCGGAATCCTCTGATCCCTGGTAACCCGCCGGATCATCGCAGGTGAAGCCGCCGGCACCCGACGAATCCGGCGCGATCTCGACGCAGTCGCGCTCGCCCTGGGTCTTGAAATACTTGTTGTAGGCGACGCCAATGCCGCCGCCGATATAAGGCGTGATGCCGACATAGGTGCCGAGGTCGACATAGCCATTAGCCATCACGCTGTAGCCCTTGTTGGTGGCGCGGTTCGTGGCCACGCAGTCTTCCGTATCCGGGGCCGTGCCGATGATGATGACGCCGCCGGGCCCGATCGTCACCGTATTGGTGTGGCCGGCGCAGCCGTCCGGCACCACTGCGTGGTCGCCGAACTTGTTGGTCGGCAGGATGCCGCCGTTGAGTTCGACCCTGAGGAAGTCGTTGAGGTGGTAGCCCATGCCGATGCTGCCCGTGAACAGGCTGCTGTCGTTGGTGAAGCTGGTCGCTCCGCTCGCCGAGGTTTGGTGCTCGAATGGATGGCTGAACGCGTAGCCGATATCGCCGCGCAGGTACCATCCCGAGCCGACCTCGACCGGCACGTAGTCCGGCGCCTGGTCGACATAGATCGGCGGATCGTAGTCGGCCGGCAGCGCCTGCGCCACCGGCATCAGCACGATGGCGGCCAGCGCCAGCGCTATACGCGATTTGAATACCATGTCCCCGGCTCCCGAACTTGGCGCGCGCCGCAGCACAGCACCGTTTTTCAAGGAGCATTGTTAACCATAGTGGTTAAGTGCCGGTTAAGGATAACAGACGGTTAGCGAATTGATCGCGAAGAGCTTTCGTTCGGGCAAATAGCTCAAACAAAAACCGCCCGGCGAAAAGCCGGGCGGTTGAGGAACTCTCGGATCTCGAAGAGCTTACTTGGTGTAGATCGGCTCCGGCTCAGGCTGATAGGCCACTACCGGCGCTGCGCACCCATTGTTGCCGCCGAACTGATAGCGCAGACCGCCGCGTACCTCGTGCGTGCTGATGCCGTGGTCGAAGCCAGGACCCGAGCTAGTCGTATCAAACTCGAACATGCGGCCGCCCTGGATGTGGCTGAAGCGGTAGCCCGCGTCAAAGATGATCTTGTCGGTCAAGCAATAGGAAGCGCCCGCCATGAGCGCGTAGGCAAAACGCCAGTTGGTCGACCCGGGGTTGGTCTCGGTGGTGTTCGGATCGCGGACCGTGTCCCACTTGATACGCGCGCCGCCGATGCCGGCGCCGACATAAGGCGTGATCCCGTGATAGGTGCCGAGATCGGCATACGCGTTAGCCAGCAGAAGGAAGGCGCTCATCTTCGAAACCTCGGTCGATGTCGTGACGAGATCCGAGGTCTGGCCGTTGAAGTCTGACTTGAACCAGTAATCGGCAGTTAGATCAGTGCGGAAGTAGTCATTGACCTTGTAGCCGACGCCGCCGCCGGTCGCCTACGAGCAGCCGGTCGAAGTCGGCGGCTGGTACATCCGCGGCGATATCGACTATCACTGGTCGAATTTGGGTAGCATCGACTACATCACGTACGGGCCGCCGCCCGGCACCAACGATTTCGATTTCGGCGACCTAAAGGGCGGGTTCTCGCTCGGCGGCGGCGTCGGCTACAAGGTCAATGACTACTTCCGCACTGATCTAACT